>JAZKAE010000012.1:0-10883 GCA_040389345.1 Patescibacteria group bacterium | reverse complement strand
TCATTCGGCCTACCTGCAGAAAATTATGCGATCAAGACCGGTATCCATCCTTCTATCATCACAAAGGAAAATATAGGGAAGTTCAAAAAACAAATAGAGTCTCTCGGGCTTTCTTTTGATTGGTCCAGAGAGGTAAGTACGAGCGATCCCGCTTATTATAAATGGACCCAGTGGTTGTTCTTGAAATTCCTTGAACACGATCTCGCTTACAAGAAGAAGATGACTATCAATTGGTGTCCAAAGGATAAGATAGGTCTAGCCAATGAAGAGGTCGTGGATGGTAAGTGCGAACGTTGTGGCACCCCGGTGGAGAAACGCGAGAAGGAACAGTGGATGCTCGCTATCACAAAATACGCTGAGCGGTTAGACAATGATCTTGATCTTGTAGATTTTTCTGAACGCGTAAAGACTCAGCAAAGAAATTGGATCGGACGCAGTGAAGGAGCGGAGATAGAATTCGGAGATATTAAGGTCTTTACCACTCGGCCAGACACGATCCATGGTGCAACCTTTCTTGCGATCGCTCCTGAAATTTCACGGAAATTGTACGGGCAAGATTTTGGCGTTAGTTCAGAAACAGATAGAGAAAACAAAGAAAAGATCGGGATGGATACTGGTCACACAGTAAAGAATCCGGCCACAGGTGAGGATATTCCAGTATGGACCGTAAACTACGTCTCTGCTGATTACGGTACGGGAGCCATCATGGGTGTTCCAGCGGATGATGAGAGAGACCGCGAGTTTGCAGAAAAATATGGGTTACCGATTCTTGAGAACTATGAAAAAGCAGGGTTCGAAGACTTTGGTACAAAGGTTATCAAATTTAAACTCAGAGATTGGATATTCTCTCGACAGAGATATTGGGGAGAACCTATCCCCGTCGTCCACTGCGAAAAGTGTGGAGTTGTGCCAGTGCCCGAGAAGGATCTACCGGTTCTTTTGCCTGAAGTCGAGCGATACGAGCCTACAGACTCAGGCGAGTCTCCTTTGGCAAACATCCCTGAGTGGGTGAACACAACCTGTCCAAAGTGCGCAGGTGAGGCCAAGAGAGAGACTGACACCATGCCCAACTGGGCAGGATCATCGTGGTACTTCTTGCGCTATACAGATCCTCATAATGATGCTGAATTCGCTTCACGATCTGCCCTTGACCATTGGACCCCCGTAGATTGGTACAACGGCGGGATGGAGCATACGACGCTTCACCTCTTGTATTCGCGCTTCTGGCATAAGTTCTTTTTTGATATTGGATTGGTTCCTACAACCGAACCGTACCAGCGCCGAACCTCACACGGGTTCATCCTCGCAGAGAATGGAGAGAAGATGTCCAAGTCCAGGGGTAATGTAGTGAATCCTAATTCCATCGTCGAGCGCTATGGTGCGGATACTCTGCGTTTGTATGAGATGTTCATGGGTCCATTCGAACAGGCGATAGCGTGGAGTGAAAGCTCGCTCATCGGGCCTCGCCGATTCATCGAGCGAATATGGAAGCTGCAATACAAGATCATTGAAGGGGAGGTAACAGCGGATGAAGCGGATCGTGAGATCGAGAGAAATCAGGTTATAAAAAAAGTTTCCGGAGATATAGAAACTCTTGGCTTTAACACCGCCGTGTCTGCTCTCATGGTTTACACAAATTCACTTGAAAAGAGGGAATCTGTGTATAGGATTGAGTTTGAAACTCTTATTAAATTGCTCGCACCCTTTGCTCCTCACGTTGCAGAAGAGCTGTGGATAGCGCTCAAGAACACAGATCCAATCAGTCTGTCAAATTGGCCTTCATATGATGAAGACAGGCTTTATACACAGTCAGTTACTATGGCTCTTCAGATAAATGGGAGAACTCGTTCCACGTTCGAAGTGTCCAGAGACGCACTTCCAGAAGCAATAGAATTAGCCGCTTTAGCCCTTCCAGAAGCAAAAAAATGGCTCAGTGGAGCCACTCCTAAAAAAGTAATTGTCGTAGTTGGTAAGATTGTCAACATCGTGGTATAATCAAAAACATACAAACCTCGCAACTATTGACATAGGTCTAGTCAAGTGATAAACATAAGAGGTAACAACATATATGAGCGACAAGATCACCCTCAGCTTTAAGCCAAAACAGGTCACCAAAGGCCTTCTTTCTGTTCTCACAAAACGCGGTAAGGATGTGATCGAATCTCGCTACGGCTTGGGCTCTAAGTCGGCTAAAATGACCCTAGATGCCATAGGCAAAAAGTACGGCATTACCCGCGAGCGTGTCCGCCAGATCGAGAACCACTCTCTCATTTCGATCAGAAAGTCCAAAGAGTATAAAGATGCTCAGGTTATCTTTACCGAACTCAAAGAAGTTATTCTTTCGCTCGGGGGGATCGTATCAGAAAAGGACCTTCTCAAACATCTTTCCAAGGATCCTGCTGCACAGAACCATTTGAACTTTATTTTGGTTGTTGGTGAAGAGTTCAAACGTGAAAAGGAAGATGATGAGTTCAAGCACCGCTGGCACGTTGATCCAGAGCTTGCAAAGAAGATCCAGAACGCGATCAAGCGCCTTTACTCCAAGCTTTCAGACGATGAGCTCGTCCTTGAAGGCGACCTTATCGACAACTTCCTCGATGAAGTGAAGGATATAAATGAAAAGTACAAGAACGAAGAGGTGATCAAGCGATGGCTCGCTATCTCTCATAAGATTGATAAGAACCCCCTTGGTGAATGGGGCAAGACATCCTCTCCAAATGTGAACGCCAAGGGCATGCGAGACTACGCTTTCCTCGTTATCCGAAAGCACGGATCCCCAATTCACTTTAAAGAGGTTGCGAAGGCTATTGGCCAGTATTTCGACAAGAAGGCTCATGTTGCTACCACCCACAACGAACTTATCAAGGATCCACGATTTGTACTCGTCGGACGCGGACTCTACGCTCTCGCAGAATGGGGATACATGTCCGGGGTGGTGAAGGATGTGATACGAAAGATCATCGACAAGGAAGGCCCTCTTCATAAAGACAAGATCATCGAGAAAGTTCTCAAGGAGCGATACGTAAAGGAGAACACTATCATGGTCAACCTTCAGAACTCCAAATACTTTAAAAAAGACAAAGAAGGCAAATACCATAATGCATAAAAGCTCCGCCGGCATGGCGGACTTTTTGTAATCTCTGTTACAATATTTTTATGTTCTCAGAGTTTGTATCTCTTTTTACCGCACCGTGGGTAGCCGTTGTCTGGCACTCTGCTAAAACGCTGGCTCCGATCTGGATCCCGCTTCTGTTCCTTATCACATGGTTTGATCTTTGGCTCCTGTATAAGAGACGTGAATATATAAAAAGCCAAGGAGCGATGCTCCTTGAGGTTCGCATTCCTCGTGACATGCTCAAATCTCCGCTCGCCATGGAGGTCTTCTTGAACACGCTACATCAAAGCGGAGTTGGCTCGCTCTTGGATGTATACCTGAAGGGCCGAGTTCGCGCATGGTTTTCTCTCGAACTTGTGTCCATAGACGGGGGCGTGCACTTTTATATCTGGCTTCATCCAAAGTTTAAAAATGTGGTAGAGACCCAGCTCTATGCCCAATTCCCGAACATTGAGGTTCACGAGGTGCCTGACTACACCCTCGGTGTTCATCACGATCCTTCCAAATGGAAGTTCGGCTGGTTCGGCCAGTTTGCCCTGACCAAAAAAGATGCCTACCCGATCAAAACTTATATCGACTACGGCTTGGACAAGGATCAAGAAGAAGAATACAAAACGGACCCTATCGTCCCTGTGCTTGAATTCTTAGGCTCTTTAAAGCGGGGCGAACAGGCTTGGATACAGATCCTCCTTCAAGGTCACACAAAAGAAGGGTTGAAGTATGGTCGAGTGAATGTGAAGCCTGATTGGAAGGACGCCGCCCAGAAAGAGATCAAGGAATTCATAAAAAAGAATGCCCCAAAGCCTGCCGAGGGCAAAGATCCTCAGCAGAAGGACCTTTCTAAAACGAATCAGGATGTTATCGCAGCTATTGAGCGCACCCTGGCAAAAAACCCATTTGACACGATGATCCGTGCAGCATACATCGCCGAGAATGATTCATTCAATCCTAACAACATCGGCGGACTTCTTGGAAGTTTCAAGCAATTTAGTTCAAATACCCTTAATGGATTCAAACCGGATTGGAACACTGGCTATGATTATCCGTGGCAGGATTTCAAGGGTAGAAATAAATTTCAAAACGAAAAGAAAATTCTTGAAGCATACAAAAGGCGATCATTCTTCAATACTCCGTTTAAGAATTTCCATGGCAAGCCGTTTATACTTACCACGGAGGAGATTGCTACATTGTTCCATTTCCCATCCTCCCTTGTGGCGGCTACTCCCACTTTGGCTCGCATTCCTTCCAAGAAGGCCGAAGCTCCTTCCAATCTCCCTATCTAATTGGTTATATACATGGAGAATCCATATTTATCGTATTCAACCCGGCTTATAGAACGACTTAGAGAATTCAAAAATGGCCGGGGTCTAAAGAAGTGGCACTCTGTAGCGTTTATCGCTGCTGTTTTTGTCCTTCTGGGATATTTTTTCTTTTTTTCTACACCTAGAAGTTTTCCCTCAAAAACGATCATCACCATTCCTTCAGGCACTGGACTCCTCACGCTCTCACAATTATTAGAAAGAGAAAATGTGGTCAGATCTCCCTTGGGGTTCAGAGCCGCTGCGATTCTATTTGGAGGAGAACATATTTTACAAGCGGGAGATTATTATCTTCCTCACAAAGAGAATGCTATACGCATCGCCTGGAGGATCGTCCACGGTTCGCGAGGGCTCGCTACAATACGAATCACTATTCCTGAGGGATATACGAATCAGGAGATCTCTGACCTGTTTGATGACAGATTCCCTCGGTTTGATCACAAAGAGTTCTTGGAGACAGCGCGCGAAGGGTATATTTTCCCTGATACATATTTTATTGAAGTGAGCGCTACGGCATCCTCAACCATTTCTCTTCTTTCAAATAATTTCAATAGAAAGATCGAGTCTGTTCAAAATGAGATCACTGTTTCAGGTCATTCCCTGAATGAGATCCTCACCATGGCTTCCATCCTTGAAGCCGAAGGTAAGTCGCCGGATGATATGAGCATGATAGCCGGCGTTCTCTGGAAGCGCATAGGCCTCCATATGCCGCTCCAAGTAGATGCAAAAAAGGAGACGTATACCTATCAAGGATTGCCCGACCATCCGATTAATAATCCTGGTCTGGTCTCGATAGGAGCCGCCCTTCATCCGACCAAATCCTCATATCTCTACTATATAAGTGACAACGAGGGCACAATGCATTACGCTAGAACCCTCGATGAACAGAACAGGAACATCCAGCAGTATCTTAAATAAAGAGAACAGCCTACCCGCCGGGTCCGGAAAGCGGGTTTTTGTAGGGCTTTCTGGTGGGGTGGACAGTGCTGTATCTGCTGCTTTGCTCAAGCAGGCTGGCTATGATGTCACTGGGGTATTTATAAAGGTGTGGTCGCCAAGCTTTCTGCCGTGTACATGGAGAGAAGAGAGAAGAGACGCGATGCGAGTAGCTGCCCACCTCGGCATCCCATTTCTTTTCTTCGATTTTGAGAAGGAATACAAAAAGGGTGTTGCGGACTATATGATCGAAGAATACAGAAAAGGACGAACACCGAATCCGGATGTGATGTGCAATAGGGAAGTAAAATTCGGAGCATTCTGGAAAGCTGCCAAGGCGCTCGGGGCAGACTACATTGCTACCGGCCACTATGCCCGGGTTTTAGAGAAGGATAATAGCTTTTTTCTGGTCGAAGGCAATGATATGGAAAAGGATCAAAGCTACTTTTTGTGGACATTGACCGAGAAAGATCTCGAGCATGTATTGTTCCCAGTCGGTGAGCTTCAGAAAAAAGAGGTTCGAGTATTGGCAGAAAAATTCAATATTCCTGTGGCAGCAAAAAAGGATAGCCAAGGGATCTGCTTCATCGGGGAGATCACTCTTGAAGAGTTTTTAGGTGAATTCATTGAGACGAAGCCCGGCAATGTGTTGAATACCAAGGGTGAGGTAATAGGTACGCATAATGGAGCCCTGTTCTATACGATCGGGGAACGACATGGCTTCACCATAGACAAGAAAAGCCCCCATGATTCTGCCTCATATGTGGTTTCGAAGGACATGGAAGAGAATACGATCACGGTCTCGAACAATTCTAAAGAGATACTCTCTCTTTCTCCTAAGGCTATTTCGGTCAAGGATGTGAACTGGCTCATGAAGCCTGAAGGTACAAAAACTACCGCCCGCATCAGATATAGGGGAGATAAACTCCCCGTGCTTATTAATAATTCAAAGAACAGACTTCTAGTTGAATTCGAAAAGCCAATTATCGGGGTCTCTCCTGGCCAGTCTGTGGTGTTCTATGAAGGACGAATTTGCATCGGCGGAGGGATCATTAATGCGGTTAAATAATCTCTGGTATAATCTTTTGAATGAATCCGGACCTTTCGACTACTCAGATCACCATACAGAAGGCAAACGGCAAGCACGAAGCTTTTGATGCAGAGAAGCTCAGAGCTTCGCTTCTGCGTTCTGGCGCTACGCAGACTGAGACCGACGAAGTGATCTTGCATCTTCTCCCCGAGCTCTATGATGGGATGACCACTTCAGAGATCTACAAGCACGCCTTCTCTCTCCTTCACACTGCAGAAAAGCCAGTGGCCCGCCGATATTCCTTACGCAGGGCAGTCATGGACCTCGGGCCATCAGGATTCCCATTCGAAGATTTTGTGGCTGAAGTGTTGAAGTCAAAAGGATTTGAAACTCTAACTCGCCAGACCGTCCTCGGAGGATGCGTGCCCCACGAGGTAGATGTCGTCGCATGGAATGAGAAGAAGCTCATCATGTGCGAGGCCAAGTTCCACAACGAGCTTGGATCAAAATCCGATGTAAAGGTCGCTCTTTATGTGAAAGCGCGTTTCGATGACCTCAAGGAAAACATGTTCAACTACGGAGGACGGGACAGATCGCTTGATGAAGGGTGGCTCATCACGAATACCAAGTTCTCTTCTACAGCTATCCACTATGGAGAATGCAAAAATCTTACTATGATAGGGTGGAACTATCCGGAGAAAGGGAACCTTCAGGATATGATCGAAGAAGGGAGCTTGCACCCTATCACTTGTTTGACCTCTCTTTCCTCAGCAGACAAAGAGACGCTGATGAAATCGAGGATCGTTTTGTGCACCAGCATCAAGGAAAATCCAAAGGTGCTTGCAGAAGTTCTCGGCGGACATGTTGATGTGGACCTTGTACTAAATGAAATAAACGAACTTTAAATATATATGTCTGTCATCTATTTTCTCGACCTGATCATCGCACTTCTGCTTGGCACATCGCTTGGGATCGAACGGTCGTTCGCAGGAAAAACTGCCGGGATGAGAACATACAGTCTTGTTTCTATGGGATCGTGCCTCTTTATTTTGATCTCCCGTATCGTTATCCCGATGGGCGGGCAATATGCTTTTGATCCAATGAGGATCGCTGCCGGAGTAGTTATGGGCATAGGGTTCCTCTGCGGAGGAGTGATCGTGTTCAAGGACTCTCAGATCTCTGGCCTCACCACTGCTGCGGGCCTCTGGGTGGCTGCAGGCATAGGGATGGCTGTCGGTTATGGACTCGAGTGGCTTGCTATCTTTGCCACACTCATCGTCCTCATTGTCTTTACCTTCTTCTGGTTCATTGAACACATGATGCTCCACCTCGAAGAAAAACCCGACCAAAGAAGGTAAAATACCTCTATGGGCAATACAGATGATCTTAAAAAGATAAAGGACGAGGTCCTTGAGCTTTCTGGTGACCTCGCAGATCTCCGCCGCATAGAGAAATACTTCCCCGTGATAGGCGAGGGGAGCCACGAAGCCAAGATCATGTTCATCGGCGAAGCTCCAGGAGAGAAAGAAGCTCTTACTGGTAGACCCTTTGTAGGACGCTCGGGAAAATTTTTAAATGAACTCCTTGAAGGGGTGGGAATCAAACGCGTGGATGTGTACATCACAAACATTGTGAAGGATCGTCCACCGAAGAACCGTGATCCTCGTCCGGATGAGATCGAGCTCTATGCTCCATTCTTGGATCGACAGATCGAGATCATGAGACCCAAGGTGATAGCAACCCTTGGGAGATTTTCAATGCAATACATCATGAATAGATACGGACTTTCTGCATCTCTTGGCACGATCTCAGCCCTCCATGGCAAAGTATTTGAAACGGAGATAGCAGGACAGAAAGTAATGGTCGTGCCTCTCTATCACCCGGCCGTGGCTCTCTATAACCCTGGTTCCAAGGACGAACTCCGTGTCGATTTCAAGGTGCTTAAAGGTCTTATTTGACTTTGATTTTTTCAAAGTGTAGGGTCAAATAAGAACAACTTGAACAGGAGATACAGAATGAGTAATACTCAAGCAGTGGCCCTCGGGGTATTGGCCTTCGTCGCTCTTGCTATAGCCGTAATTGGCTATATGAGGTCCCGTCGGGCAAGTTCGATGAAGTCTGCTACTCAGACAGGCTTCCATCACATCGTGCGAAAGAACCCGAAAGGCAGACTCCGCTAACTCTGGCCGCCGCAAGGCAGGCCATTTTTTATTTCTCACATAAATTGATATAGTGCCTTTATGAACAAAATAACTTCCCGAACATCCTCTAAACTCCTTAATTTTTTGAACACTGAATACCTACGCTTACATTCAGCATATGAGAATCAATTTTGGGTTTCTTATATGGGGACAGGTAGAAAGAGCTCTGAAAAGGACATCGCGAAATGGAGAGCCGAAAGAGATGTTTTTAGAACAGATAAAAACCTGAAGCTCGAAGTTGAGACTCATCTCATTAAAGCTAAAGGGAAAACAAAAGATAGCCTTTTACAATGGAAGCGATTCTTTGATCTCTTTCAAGTGCAAGAAAGTGCGATCATGCTGCGTAAAGAGGCATCAAAGATCGATGATGAGATACTTAAACTGAGAAGTAAGAGAAAAGAGGGATACATTGATCCTGTATCCAAAAGTTTTGTTAAAGCTTCTGAGAACAAAATGGCCGCACTTATGCGAACCTCTCAGGATGAGGTCCTTCGTAGAGCCTGTTTCGATGCGTTGAACGAACTTCCTTTGATAACGCTTGATCTGTACATACAAGTTGTAAATAAGCGCAACGAATTTGCAAGAGCTATTGGGTACGAGGACTTCTATGCTTACAAGCTCTGGATCGATGAAAAAATGGAGAAATCCGAACTTTTCGGTTTATTCGATGGTATCTATTCCAAAACAAAGTATGGATTCAAGAATCTCAGATCTCTTGAAAAAAGCATGCCTGGACTGCGCAAGCCATGGAATTTTGGCTACATGATGTCCGGAAGCTTCACGAAGGAAGAAGATCCTTATTTTACTTTCGATCAGGCCCTCATGTATTGGGGCAAGTCTTTCTCAGCTTTAGGAATAGATATGGCTGGCGGATCTATCACATTGGATCTTTTAGATCGAAAGGGCAAACATAACAACGGTTTCTGCCACTGGCCCATTCCAGTTCATTATATGAACGGCAAGAGGATCCCTGGACATGCAAATTTTACCTGCAATGTTATTCCTGGAGTTGAAGGATCAGGTGTGAATGGTCTGCATACGCTTTTTCACGAAGGTGGACACGCTGCTCATTATCTTAACTCAACAGAATCTGAGATCTGCAACAACACAGAATACCCTCCAAGCACGGTATCCTGGGCAGAAACTCAGAGTATGTTCATCGATACTATTTGTTCGAGCATCGAGTGGAAAATGAAATACGCAAAAACAAAAGATGGCACACCTTATCCTTTTGATCTATTTGAAAGAAGGGTAAAAAAGCTTGAGCCTTTGCGCCCGCTTGATTTGATGCACATGATGGCCGTAGCCAGATTTGAGAAAGAGATATACGAAACCAAAAAACTCACCCGAGAAAAGGTTATCTCTCTTGCTCAAAGAGTACATAAAAACCATTATGATAGATCAGAGAATACTCTTTCACTTCTAAATGTTCCTCATATCTACGATTGGGAATCCTCAGCGTATTACCATGGATACGCCCTTGCGGAGCTCGGGCTTGCTCAATGGCGAGAATATTTCTTTAAAAAGTATGGCTACATTGTGGATAATCCTCATGTGGGCAAGGAAATGAAAAGGGTGTGGCGGCTTGCAGCGCGGCATCCATCAAAAACATTCATCAAGATGGCCACCGGAAAACCTCTTTCAGCTAAGGCATATTTGAACGACGCAACCATGACATCAGTTAAGCTCATCAAGAGAGCCAAGGATCGCATCGCAAAATTGAACAGTGTTAAGGTCAAAGTACTACCAATTGATCTAAGGGCCAAGATCGAACTTGTTCATGGCAAGAAAAAGATAGCCGACAATTCAAAAGGATTTGAGATCATGTCTCGAACATATGCTGAGTGGGTACATAAACAGGCCAAGAAATAAGCCGGTCGGGTGTGATATATTGCATCTATGAATTCATCTGAGATCCGAGAGAGATTCCTCAAATTCTTCGAAAAGAGGGGACATGTGATCATCCCGAGTGCATCGCTTGTGCCTGAGAATGATCCATCTGTGCTCTTTAATACTGCAGGCATGCAGCCTTTGGTACCGTACCTTCTTGGAGCGCCACATCCTGCTGGCAAACGGCTTGTAGACGTCCAGAAGTGTGTACGAACGGGAGACCTCGAGGATATAGGAGACAACAGGCACTTTTCTTTTTTTCAGATGATGGGGAACTGGTCCTTGGGCGATTATTTTAAAGCGGAAGCAATCCCTTGGAGCTATGAATTTCTCACATCAAAAGATGAAGGTCTGGGACTTGATCCGGCTCGCCTCTATATAACAGTGTTTGA
>JAZKAE010000011.1:0-6559 GCA_040389345.1 Patescibacteria group bacterium | reverse complement strand
GGGTGGCTACAGGGAATCGAACCCTGATTGCAAGCTCCACAAGCTCGAGTGTTAACCGTTACACCATAGCCACCATTAGAACTCCCTCTTTATAGCACACCTCTTCTCTAATAAAAAAGCCGTCCTTACTGGACGACTCTACACATGATCGGGCACTCGGCGCAGATCTTGTTGCTGAACTCCGGAAGGCCGGGGGCTTTCTCGTAAAGCATCTCCTGGGCTTGGAAGTTCTGCACAAAGAGCCACAAGGCCTCCTGCTCGCTCCAGTTGGCTTGGACCGGACAGAGCACGATCCTCTCGGGCTGGAGATGGTACCCGAATTCTGTGAGAAGGAAGTACACCTCCTTCTTCAGAGCTTCGAGCCCTCCCTGGGTCGGGAGCCCGCGAAAGTATTGCTTGAGCATATACAGCCCGGCGATGAGCGCCAGGTAGTTGACCTTCTCGAGCGTGACCGGATCCTTGCGGGAAAACGATCTTGTCCGCGGACGACTCGGACCGAAGTAGTGGTCGAGGATCCAGTTCGGTCGGACGATCGAGTAGTCCCACCTTACACCGTTTTGCAAGAACACCTCCATCCTTTCGACCAGCTCCTCGCGGAGATTGTCGTTCTTCGCGGCGTTGTTGCCTGGGTGGAACCCCTCGTTCCCGAGAGCCCACCACAAACCTTCGGCGAGAATGCGAGCATGAGTGCTCGCAGGCCGCGGGGTCGAACGAAAGACTGAGGGCGTCTGTGCCTCAGCGAGTCTCATGGCGTGCAGCATATACCTTCTCCTGAAAGAGCGTCTTCCCCCATCATACTCTCAAGGTCTAAGAAAAATGGAGTGCACAGTAGATTCGAATATAAGAATTCAAGGTTGTCGAAATTTTCCAGAAAAAATACCGGATTTATCCGGTATTTTTTGAGTCGATCTGTGCTCGGGACTGGACTTGAACCAGCACGCCTCTCGGCGCTACCACCTCAAGGTAGTGCGTCTACCAATTTCGCCACCCGAGCGTGAATGAAGATTAGCAAATTAGGGCCTGCAATTCAACAAATCGCCTCGAGTGAGGCGATTAGGCTTTAACTTCTTCTGTTTCTGCAGTGACCGGTTCGTCCTTGGCCATACGAGTGTTTCGCATCTGGCGGCGGATATCCTTGGCTGCCTTCTCTCGGATGTGATAGAGCTTGGCTCGGCGAACCTTGGAGCGCTTCACTACTTCGATCTTGTCGACCATTGGAGAGAAAAGCGGATAGATCCTCTCGACGCCGACGCCTGAGGCTACACGGCGGACAGTAAAGGTGGCTCCTGGCTCTACTCCGTGCTTTCGTGCAAGGACGAGTCCTTCGAAGGCCTGGAGTCGGGTTTTGCCCTTTTCCTGGATCTTTTGCCAGACGCGGACGGTGTCTCCCGACCTAAAGTCGAGTTTCTGTCGCTCTTCTACCTTCACTGGTGAATGCACTGTCTTCATAAATGTCCGAATAATCTAACACAGGGGCCTGTCTATGGCAACTCCTTGGGCACATAGCCTATCTCCTCGAAGGCATGTAAAAAGTCCTCTGGAAAGTCCGCCACGACCGTCGTCGTTTCCCCATCAAGGTTATCAAAGGTCACCTTCCTTGCATGAAGGGCCAGGCGGTTAAAGCCAAGCACACAGGGCTTCGATGCAGCATACAAAGAATCGCAAACCACGGGGCGCTGAAGCGCTTGAAAGTGCACACGGATCTGGTGAGTCCTCCCCGTCTTTGGACGAGCTTCGATGAGAGTCACTCCTTCGGCTCGCTTCATTACTTGAAAGTGAGTGACGGCGTCTCGCATATCACCGAAGGCTCCACGACTTGCAGAATACCTGCGAAAGTCGGTTGGAGACTTGCCTATAGGCATCGAGAGAGTACCGTGGTCTTCCTTCACGCTTCCATATACAAAAGCCATGTATATTTTCTGAATGGTCCTCTCCAAAAATTGAGATTTAAGGTGCTCAAACCCGGCTTGGGTTTTGGCCAAGAGGAGCACGCCCGAGGTCTCGCGGTCCAGACGATGCACGACGCCCGAGCGATCGAGAACTTCTCCTCCTTCCAGTCGGATCATCTCCCCCACTCCCTTGGCCTCAGGATATTTTGAGACCAGCCACTCCGACACCGATGGTTCTTTGGTCCGCCCATCTGAATGTACGACAATACCCGCCGGCTTGTTCAAGCAGAGGATATCTTCGTCTTCATAAATGATAAAAGGCGTGAGGTCCATAGAAGTGTGGGAGATACAGGACTTGAACCTGTGACCTTCTCAGTGTAAATGAGTTGC
Source organism: Patescibacteria group bacterium (assembly GCA_040389345.1). Lineage (GTDB taxonomy): Bacteria > Patescibacteriota > Minisyncoccia > Phycocordibacterales > Zambryskibacteraceae > JAIFWN01. Next base: position 4,280 of record JAZKAE010000011.1, on the reverse strand, counting down.
TCTACCAACTGAGCTAATCTCCCAAATATCAGGGTAATCCTGATGGAAGGATACTAACATATAATGTATCCTCTTGGTACGAGCACGTGGCGGAATCGGTATACGCGTACGGTTCAGAACCGTATGCCGCAAGGCTTGAGGGTTCAAATCCCTCCGTGCTCACCCTAAATGAAAACCGCCCGAAGGCGGTTTTTAAATACATGAGGGTGTCCGAGATGTATTACATCATCGACTGAGGAGCAGCTGCGCTTTTGCCGGCCTTGATGCCTGCGAGAACGAAGACAACGCCGAGTACCAAGTGGAGGTAGGTGTCTGCCATGTTCGAAGCGACGAGTCCGAGGAGAGAATCTCCAGCTGAGAAGAAGCCAAGAACGCCGAGGATAAGGTAGATCACACCGAAGACGGTCATAACTGAACCCGCCTTCATTGGAGCGCTGTACGCTGCCCAGAGGAAGATCGCACCTGAGATGATGTGCACGAGGTTGTGAAGGAGATCGGTCAAGAAGATGCCGTTTGCTCCGACGATCGGATTAGGGATGAATCCCAAAATGCCGACGATAACGAGTACCCAACCGAAAACCATTGCTGATGTCTTTCCCATAAATGAATATATAGTCTTTAAATACTAATAGTTCGACCTCCTCATTATATACTCAAAATAACCATGTGATTGGCGCTTCGACAAGAGATGTTGATAACACAATTGGTGTTCCCGGTAGGAATCGAACCTACATTAAAGCCTTAGAAGAGCTCTGTTCTATCCATTGAACTACGGGAACATACGTCGACCACAAGATACTACTGTATTATAGCGATGGGTCAACGGTCGCATCTCTGTTTGCTTGTATATCTTCGAGGGTTTTAGCTCTGTCTTCATAATACATGACGGTCTTATCGAGGAGGGCCGTGTTGAGCGTAGGCACTGGAGCAGCGACCCCTCTTTGAACAACGAATATCTCTCCTTTGTTCACTTTGATAAAAAGATCAACGCAGACCGCGGTGAGGAGGATGAACAAGAGGATAAACACAATAAAGATCACCTTCCAGTCAGCTTTTGGGCTTGTCCCGAACCCAAACAGCCTTCCGTTCTTGTGAAGCTTGAGCCCCTTGATCTGTATATTTATGTTCTTCATGATTTAAATATATATACGACGACCTCTGTTTGGAGCCTCCAGATGTTGCGGGTTGGGGCAGCTGGATCATCGCTTGTGGAGACCGCAGAAACAAGGGACACATTGCCAAGGGAAACTTTCGTTGGCAGATTCTCCAAAGCATGCAGGAAGGCGATGCTTCCGGCCCACGATCCTTCGGCTCCGATGATGATATGGACCTTGTCCGGATCAGTCGTATGAGCATCAGCCTCTGCCTTGTCTACTGTGACCGATGCAATGGTCGTCTTTTGTCCCAAAGTAGTACCGATTTTTTCTATCCTCTCGATCAAAGGCACGAGCTCCCCTTCCTCAAGGACCGCCTTATCAAGCTCGACTATCTTATCCGCCGAACTATCTTGGGCGACGCGCAAGGATGCAGCCGAATCGATCGAGCGCACCGATGCATCAGCTGCGTTCATCAGGAGGGACGCTTGTTGATTCTCGGCTCTCAGATCATAGACTACATACCCTGCTGCTGAGACGAAGAAGATCGAGATGACTGAGAGAGATATAAGGAGTGTCTTAGTGTCGTGCATATTATTTTTTGATTACCGGAGAGACAGATACTTCAAATTGAAGGTCTTTGTCCTTGGCAAAGCTTGAGATAGGCAGAACTGCTTTTGAAAATGCCTTAGACGCATTGAGTGAATCTTGGAACGCAAGCAAGGTCTGGCGATCTCGGGCGGTGCCTGAGAGCGTGATCGTCGCTCCCTCAGCACTCTTCGTCCATCTCAGAGAGAACAGAGAAATGCCCGCGGGTTTGACCTTGATGATCTTTTGAAATATTTCATATGGGAGATCAGACCCCATGTCTGGAGAAAGCACCACGAGCTTTTTGTTGGTCAGGCTGAGCCACTTTTCAAGAACTCTCCCGTCTTCGGATGAAGGCGATCTCTTGAGCTGCTCAATGCGCGCGGCTGCAATATTCTTGCGCGAGAACGACAGCATATACGAAGGGAATAGTTCAAGGATCCCCACAAGAACGATCGTACAGAAAAGGAACAGAACGATCACCATCCGGCGCCTTGAATACTCTTTGACCGCGACAGCTCTGGTTTCGTCGTTCAATAGTTTAAACATAGCGAGGTTCCTTTTTAGGCAACGCAGCACCGATCGCCGCCGCATAGCGCAGAGATTCATCGTATGGGATGTCTGGAGGATACTCTTCGACCGAGAATGCGTTTGACCATACATTTGCCAGAGCATACGGCACGTCGATATCCGCCATGAGCTCGTTTATGAAATCGTCCTTTTTAGCTTCAGCTCCGGTGAGGAGCACCTTCTCGATCTTTTTTTCTGGTATGCCTTCTTTATCCAAGCGGGTGTTCCAAAAGGCGAAGACCTTGCGGATCTCGGCCTTTAGGCTCAAAAGGTCCGTATACCCACTCTCATCTGAGCGAGTACCGTATGGAGGAGTCGAGCTGAATTGCACCACTTCGTCTTCGACAACGTAGAGCCCCGTCTTCTCTTCTCCGATGTTTATGATGAGATGCGTACGACGATCCCCTGCTGGGATCACCGCTCTCCCTATCGCCTGAGATTCAACATCAAAGGAAATAGGGGTAGCCCCAGCGTCTTGAAATATCTGCGTATAGAAAGCAACGGATTTAGTCGGCAGGACGCACACAGCGACTTTGATCGTCGATCTGCCCTTGGTCTCTCCGATGATATCAAAGTCAAACACAGATTTGGCCAAGGTGACCGGCACATTCTCCTCTATAGTGAAGGCGACGCGGTCGCGCAGGCTTTCAAACGGCTCCTTCTCTACTTCGACGGTAAAGAGGTACGCCTTTTCTTCGGGTAAGGTTGCACGTACATATGAAAATGGATTCTTCTTCCTCAGCTCGCTAATGGCTTTCACCACGGCTGGGATGTCGTTTATATATCCAGCAGAGATCGCCCCAGGAGGGAGAGGTTGTTCGTTCCATTCAGAAAGGACGAGCTCCCCAGCATGGGTGCTCTGTCTGAATTCAATAAGGTGAAGCTCTTTGTCCGACAAGGACACCCCTACCGTCGTAAGGAAAAGGAAGTGCGGCGCCGGAAAAAAATCAAAGAATCCTTTTTTTCTTTTTTGCTCACGAAGAACATGCGACATACCATAAGTATACACGCACTCTCTATCCACTTTCTACTATTTCACACGCATTCCAGGAGTCATGTTGTCTGAAACTCGAAGAAGAGAGAATGATTCATCATTTGAGACCGCAAGTATCATCGCTTCGCTCGGGATACCCATGAGCGGACGAGGTTCGAGATTCGTCGCAAAAGCGCATTTTACTCCGATGAGTGCATTTGGATCAGGGAAATATTTGCGGATGCCTGATACAACAGTTCGAGGGTTCTCTTCGCCAAAGTCCACAGACAGTTTCAACAGCTTTTCTGATCCATCGATCGCTTCGGCGGATCGTATCTCCCCAACAGTGATCTCTCCCTTTTTGAATTCGTCGATAGTGATGTAATTAGGCATTGATCTCTTTGTTATTCTGAATATTGTGCTGGGTATCAATATAGCTTTTTAATATAAGGGATGCAGCGGAGGCATCTCGCATGTCAGTCTTGCCTTGCAAACGATCCGCTTCCATCGAGGTGAACATCTCTGGATGGAACACCACCTCGACCCCTTGTTCGCGAAGCGCCTCTGCGAAAATTTCTGAGTCTGTGAGGATCGGGTTGCGCGAACCGTCAAGGTTCCTCGACTCTCCGATGACCACGCGCTCTGCCTGTCCATCTCGGACAAGTTTCAAGACCTCATCGACAAGCTTTTCGTCGTTTGGAAGGACGACTCGAGGGATGGCGAATTCCCCCGCTTCGTCTGTCGAGGCGATCCCTACTCTTTTTGCTCCATAGTCGACAGCTAAAATCTTCATGGCGGAGGAGGTGAGATTCGAACTCACGAGACCCTTTCGAGCCTGACAGTTTTCAAGACTGTTCCATTCAACCGCTCTGGCACTCCTCCGTGCCCACTATCAAATCATATTTATAGGCCTAAATCAAACACATACTTGACTTTTATATATAATGTGTGATATAATACATGCAGTTGGTAAGTGAGGGTACCACACGCTCTTTCAATTCCCTCAACCGCCCGGGGATCGGAATTCCCTAACACCTAGAGGATAGTATGACCTA
>JAZKAE010000010.1:0-9904 GCA_040389345.1 Patescibacteria group bacterium | reverse complement strand
GCGATGAATGTCATCATCGAGATCAACAAAGGATCAAAGAACAAATACGAGATAGACAAAAAGACTGGACTCATCGCACTCGACCGCGTGATGCACACCAGCCAAGATTATCCATTTGATTATGGATTTGTTCCCCAATCTTTGTGGCACGATGGTGATCCTCTCGATGTTGTGGTTCTCACTACCTATCCTCTCTTCCCCGGGATCATGGTTCAAGCTCGTCCTGTTGCGATCATGCATATGGTCGACGGTGGAGAAGGAGATGCAAAGATCATCGCTGTGCCCGTTGAAGATCCTCGATTCGATCATGTTCATGACATCAAAGATGTGAACGCTCATACACTAAAAGAGATCGAACATTTCTTTCTCACGTACAAGCAGCTTCAGAAAAAAGAAGTATCCATCGATGGTACTGACGGCCGGGCAGAGGCCGAAGCAGCCTTTGAAGAGGGATTGAAGATCTACAAAGAAAAATACCCAAAGTCAGAATAACAGCTCAAGTAAGCGTTTGTTTCACCACACAATCCGAAGGTTTAATCCTTCGGATTTTGCTATAATAGAAGAGCAGGAGAAGGCTCCTGCATTACCGTCACACCCGATGATTACCACTAAATAATTCTTAATGAAACTTACACACACAGCGCTTACCCTCGCCGCCATCCTCGCAGTAGCTACACCAGCACTCGCAGAAGAACAAGTGCGAGTAGAAGTAACCGCAGCAGGCTCGACCACTAACCCACCACGAGTCGAGGTCAAAAAAATGATCGAACAGAAAAAGATAGAGATCAAAGATCTTCGCTCATCAACCACCGAAGCTCGCAAAGAAAAGAAGGAAGAAATGAAAGAGAACCGAGCTTCGAGCACCGAAGCACGCAAAGAGGACAGAAAGGAAGTGAAACAAGAAAATAAGTCAGAGATGCAAACAGAACGTTTGAAACGAGAAGTGAACACCGCAACTCGCATCATCGTCGCCACTCATGACCGCCTCTCTATGATCGCTGATCGAATTGTTTCTCGCCTTGCAAAACTCAAGGCTGCCGGAGGCAACACAACCACCGCTGATGCGTCGGTCGCTGCAGCTAAAGTGAACCTTGCAGATGTAAAAGTGCACGTCGCCGCGATCACAGCGACAGACCTCTCCACTTCGACCACTACAGGAACTACCACTGCATGGAAATTGACCATGGACAAAATAAAATCTGAAGCCAAGGCTGCCCGAGAAAGTTTGACCAAGGCCAGACAAAATCTCGAAGCTGCTCTCAAGGCCACTCGAGACATCGAGAAGACGGTGAAGGTCGGTGAAACAGGAACGACAACAAGTGCTAAGATAGAGTCACATTAATCACAATAAATAAAATTCTATGGAAGGAAACAATATGGGCCAAGCTCCTGAAAGTTCTGTCGGACCAGTCATCGCTACCATCATCATCCTCGCGGTGATCGTGCTCGGCGGATTGTATTTCTGGGGACAGCGCGGCGCCGACATGACCTCTGAAACAGTGCCCGCACAAACTCAGTCAGTAGATGAGACTACTGCAGCGATCGAAAGCCAGTCATCATCTGATGACACAAGCGCGATCGATGCTGACCTCAGATCGACTGACACCACATCGGTAGACAGTTCGATCCAGGGCCTCTAATTTTCTTCCACAGAGTTTTGCATAATCCCGCCATTCGGCGGGATTTGCATTTCCCCTTCCCTTTCTTTACACTCTCCTCATGTCAAAAAATTTCATCGATATACAGACCACCACGCTACCTAACTCAGAGGTCGAGATCACAGGAGCCATCACTGTTGAATTCTTGAATGCGTGCAAAGTTGAAGCGCTCAAAGAATTGAACAACAAGGTCGACATTTCTGGATTTCGAAAAGGGCACATCCCCGAAGACATGCTGGTAAAGCGCCTCGGTGAAACTGCGATCCTCGAAGAATCTGCAGAGATCGCTCTGGGTCGAGAGTTCCCACACCTCATGAAAGAAGCAAAGGTACAGTCTATCGGACGACCGACCATCACTATTACCAAACTTGTCCCGGGCACTCCTCTTGAATTCAAGATCACGACTGCAGTCGAGCCCACGTTCGATCTGCCTGATTATAAAAAGATCGCCAAAGATGCAGGCGACATCAAAGATGAAGGAGTAACGGATAAAGAGATCGCTGATGTGGTGGAAGAGATCAACAAGCGTGAAATGAAGCCGGACCTCAAAGATGGTGAAACTCTTGAAGCAAAGATCAAAGAGAGCCTCACCCACGAAAAGAAGTTTCGAGCCAAGGAGAAGAAGCGCCTCGCTATCATCGAGAAACTCGTGAACGAGACCAAGATCGACGTGCCCAAAGTTCTCATCGACTCAGAACTTGAGAAAATGATGCTTGGCTTCAAGGAAGATGTCTCCCGCGCTGGCGTGAAATGGGATGACTATCTCAAGGAGATAAAAAAGTCTGAAGACGATATCCAGTCAGAATGGAAGGACAAAGCGCTTGAACGAGCCAAGGCCGAACTCATTATCATAAAGATCGCTGAAGCAGAAAAGATCGAGCCGAAAAGTGAGGAGATCGAGCATGAAGCGACCCACATGCTCGCCCACTATCCTGATGCAGATCCGTTCCGTCTTCGCGTCTACGTCTTTACTCAAATGAGGAACGAAAAGGTGTTTGAATTCCTGGAGAATATACAATAATCTTGCGCTGAATATTAAATAGGTTCATTCTTATTCTAGAGTTGAACCTTTGGAGGGGGTGTATGTCGAGCATGGAAATGATCGATGGGTTAGGAGTATTTAGCCAGGAAAACCAGACTCTCGTGAAGCTGATAGTGGGTGAAGAAGGGTTTGCTGATCACTTCAACTATCTGAGCGATTTTCTGGGTGGAAGAACGGTCACCGGCGACATGCTCATGAGTCGCTATTATCGCGATGATGAGATCTTGCGTAGGAAACTCATCGAGCTCAGGCGTCCAGAGATCTCTTCGCATGCTCGCGATACGCTCGTCCTTAAGGCCCTGCTTGTGCATTTGAGTGGGTTTCTCGGCTGCCCCATGCACTAACACGGGGCTTTTTCTTATGAATCGTATATAATGCTTTTATGTTTGGAAAAAAAGAAACCGCCCCAGTCCCAGAACCTATATCTATGGATGAGGTCCACGAAAGGGCCATTGATGCTGATGTTTTGATCCAGAAATCTCGAAGCTTGAGTAATGAGATTAAAGAAGTCATCAACTCTCTCCCTGACCACAAACCAGAGACTATTGCCGAGTCCCGCATCCCCGAACTTGAGACACAGCTCCAAGAGATCGATCAAGAGATACACGAACAGACGGACCCCATCCCACACCAGTAGGATTTGATTCTCTCCCCTATTTTCTATATAGTGTCGGCATGAGTTATCTTGTCCCTACTGTCATAGAGAAATCCCCTCTCGGCGAGCGCGCCTATGATATTTATTCGCGTCTTCTTAAGGAGCGCATCATCTTTCTCACGGGTGCCATAGATGATGACGTGGCGAACATTGTCATCGCTCAGCTCCTCTTCCTCGAGTCAGAAGATTCAAAGAAGGAGATCTCTCTTTACGTAAACTCACCTGGAGGAGTGGTCACGGCCGGACTTGCGATTGTTGATGCGATGAACCACATTAAGCCGGCTGTCTCTACTGTCTGCATCGGACTTGCTGCCTCTATGGGCGCAGTTATCTTGTCTGCGGGTGAAAAAGGCAAGCGCTTTGCTCTTCCAAACGCCGAGGTTATGATTCATCAGCCTTCAGGCGGAGCAGAAGGTATGGCCTCAGATATAGAGATCAGCGCCAAGCGCATCATCAAAAACAGAGAGATCCTTAATAAGATGCTTGCCAAGAACACCGGCCAGCCGCTCTCTCGTATAGAAAAGGACGCTGACCGAGACTATTTCATGGACGCCGAAGAAGCGAAAAAATACGGCATCATAGACAAAGTCCTCTAGGTGCGGTACTCTCTAATTGTTCCCCAATACCAATAATTTACCTTGTTCGCTTTCGGTTCCCTCTGCCCATCCCTCAACGACTGCTTGACCGCCCTTCCCTACCTTCCCACTCAACTTCATAGAGATTCGAAAGCGGATTAACTCCGCAAATGTCGCTTAAGTTAGCCTTTTTATTAGCATTACTGGCCGCAGCCGCCGGAACGGGGTTCGGTTATTTGCTGCGTCTTATTATCTCCCTTGGTCGAAAGGGCTCTGTTGAGCTGGATATCAAGCAAATGGAGCTTCGTGCTCGAGAAGAAGCCGAGGCGGTGATCGATGAAGCCGAAGCGCGGGCTCAAGAAATGCTCGATAAGTCCGAAAGTATTATCCGCGAAAGAGAAGAACGCACCAAAAAGACCGAGGACAGGCTAGTTAAAAAGGAGGAATTCCTCGACAAGCGCCAGGTTGATATAGATAAAGAAGCCGAATATATAAAGGCAAAGGCTCTCGAGATACGCACGATCAAAGAAAAGGCGGATGATTTGATCAACCAAAGGAACTCGGAACTTGCCAAGGTGGCAGGTCTCTCGGTCTCTGATGCCAAAGAAGAGCTCCTCGCTTTGGCTGAGCGTAATGCGGAAGAAGATATCCTTGTGCGTATGCAAAAGCTTGAAAGCCAAGCTGAGGAACGTCTTTCAGATCGAGCCCGCGAGATATTATCAACGGTGATCCAGCGCCTCGCCTCATCGGTGACCGGAGAAGTAATGGCCACCTCGGTTCCTCTTCCAACGGACGAGCTCAAGGGCAAGATCATCGGCAAAGAAGGCAGAAACATCAAAGCCTTCGAACGAGCCACGGGGGTAGAGGTCATCGTCGACGACACTCCTGGGTCCATCACTCTCTCCTCGTTTGACCCGGTGCGCAGAGCTGTAGCCAAGCTTGCTCTTGAGAATCTCCTTGCTGACGGCCGCATTCAGCCCGCCAAGATCGAAGAATTTGTGGAGAATGCACGTGCAGAGGTGAACAAAATGATCAAAGAGAAGGGCGAAGCGGCAGCGTTTGAGTGCGGGGTCTATAACCTTGATCCAAAACTTCTGGCTATCCTTGGGCGTCTCTATTTCCGCACCTCATACGGGCAAAATGTATTGAATCATTCGGTTGAGATGTCTCATTTGGCCGGTATGATGGCCGAAGAGCTCGGTGCAAATGTGGCTGTAGCAAAGGCTGGCGCGCTTCTCCACGATATAGGCAAGGCTCTGGACCATGAGGTCTCAGGTACGCATGTTGAGATCGGACGCCGTATCCTTCAGAAATTCAATGTATCTGAAGAAGTGATCAAAGCCATGCAGGCCCATCACGGCGAATATCCATATGAGACGATCGAGTCGATCATCGTTCAGACTGCCGATGCTATTTCTGGAGGCCGACCTGGGGCCCGCAGAGATACAGTTGAGCACTATTTGAAGCGCCTAGGAGACCTTGAAGGCATCGCTCTCGCCTTCCCAGGAGTAGAAAAGGCCTATGCCCTTCAGGCAGGACGCGAGATCAGGGTCTTTGTCACTCCAGAGAAGGTTTCTGACCTTGAAGCACAGAAAATGGCCAGGGATATAGCTCTAAGGATCGAAAAAGAGCTCAAATACCCAGGTGAGATCAAAGTAAACGTCATTCGAGAACAGCGTTCGATCGAGTTCGCGCGTTAACTTCGCCATCGACGCGGGTCAGCTACTTTCTATACAATAAAATCCACGCTTTTCAAGCTTGTTGCTTAAAAAATGGCTTCCTATATAATTTTTATAGGATTTCAAATCCTGATCAAGCGTTTATCAGCGGTTTAAGCAAGCAAAATGAATAAAGCATTAATCGTGGAAGCAGTTCACGGCAAGCTCGGCGGCACGAAAGTGCAAGCAGAAGAAGTCGTCGACACTATCATCGATTCAATCGTTTCTTCTTTGAAAAAAGGAGGCGAAGTCTCGATCGCAGGTCTCGGCATCTTCTCGACGAAGACTCGCGCGGCTCGCATGGCACGAAATCCTCGTACCGGCGAATCGATCTCGGTTCCCGCAATGCGCGTTCCAAAGTTCCGCCCCGCAAAGGCACTCAAGGACGCAGTCAAATAATTTTTAAAAAAGTTATTGCAAAAGATCCTCCCGCAAAGAGGATTTTTTGTTTGTATTTTTAAATATAAAAAAACGAAGCCTAGGCTTCGTTACTTGAGGTTGAGGATTTTGAGCATCATGCCCACCGCGAACTTCTTGTCGCACTCATGGGTACATCCCCGTTCCATCATCAATTCTCGCATCTCGCTGGATTTCGAAATAGCGAGGATGGGCCGCGGTGCAGGATAGAGTTCTCGAATGTCTGGCAGAAGGCCGAGGCCGTCAGGGTGCTCTCCTGTCAGACATCCATCAAGCACTATGAGGCTGACGTTAGGATCCATCCGCAGTGCAGACATTGCGGCCCGCGGATCATTGGCATCGATGAGCTCCTCGAATGTTCCGGGCACAAGTCGATCGAGGCCAGCGCGGATCCGCTTTACCACTTCCTGGTCGTCTTCGATGATGAGCACTTTCATGAGTATCCTCCTATGGGTCTTTGAGCACCCTACTCTTAGGTTCAGAGTAAGTCAAACGTGACCGCATACAAAGAAAAAAACGCCGCGATGTTCTGCGGCGCTTGAAGTCTAGCGAGAGAGGATCTCCGCGATCTTCTCGAACAATCCACTGACGTCCATCTTGTCGAATGCTTCCGTGGCTCCGTGCTTGAGCATCTTCTCGCGGTCTCCTTCTGTCCCCGCAATGGAGAGAATGGGTCCCTTGTATCCGTGACCCAGTTCCAAAACTTCCATGAGGTCGAGTGCATCGAGGGGGCTTTCAATCGAGCCGTCGAGGACAATGAGACTTGCGTCTTTATGCTCGCGGAACAACGCGTAGGCTTCGTGTATCGTGCCTGCAGTGTACAAGGCAAAATCCCAATTGCCCGCGCGGTGCAGGCGCTCGATGCCCTTGCGAGTACCTTCGTAATCCTCTACGAGCAACACCTTCTGCATGTGTACCTCGGGTGTGAGTGCTTCCTATTTGTAGGATACCATATTTTGTAGTTGTGTCAACTATTGTACGCCGTGCTTGCCTTTGATCTTCTCTACTTCCTTGTCATCTTCTGATTCATTTTTTATTCGTGCTTCTTTTCCGAACTCCGAAAGTTTCTCGAGTGGAAGTGCATACAATTCTCTTACCCGAGCCTCTAGGTATTCCTTTGTATTCAAAGCAGGATCTTCCAACACATCTGAGAGCAAAATTTCCAAGATGAAACCGATGTGCGGTCCGGCAGGAGCATTTGTGATCTGCATGATGTCCTCGCCGTTGACCTTGAGCTGTTTAACACTGATCGGATCTCTCATCACCTCTTCGATCATGGCGTGATATTTGCGCAGACGGTACGGAGCTTCTTTGGGGCGTCCTGTACCTATTCTGTCTGCTGCACGCACATCCATGAGGTCCCAGATAAGTTCTGGAGAGACGTTTCGCACCATGCGGCGCACAGCAGATAAAGAGATCTCCTCCGTATCTGAGAAGAACATATGCCAGCGAACCAGGCGATGTACCTTGTCCACGATCTCTTTTGAGAACTTGAGGTCGTTTAAAATATTCTTTGCGATCTTTGCTCCTACCACCTCGTGTCCATAAAAGGTCCACTGATCATTTAACCACTTCCTCGTGTGGGGCTTGGCTATGTCGTGCAGAAGTGCTGAGATGCGTACATGAAGCGGATATTTTTTGTCTGCTGCATGCTGAAGCGATCGCAAGAGATGTTCCCAGACCGTATACGCATGTGCCTGGTTCTGTTCAATGCCGATGCCTTTTAAAAATTCTCCTGAGATATGTTCAAGTACCCCGAGTCGAGCGGCAAGATCGAGTGCAGGAGCAGGGGCATCAGACAAGATGATCTTTGTGAATTCGTCTCTAATGCGTTCTTTGGAGATGTGAGCAAGCAGTCCAGCATTTTTTTCGATCGAGGTCTGCGTTTCATGTTCTATGGCAAATCCAAGTGTCGCCGACAATCGGATCGCCCGGAGCATGCGCAGAGCATCTTCGCTGAAACGTTCATCCGGCTTCCCTACCGTGCGGATCAGCTTTTTCTCTATGTCATCTTGTCCGTGAAATGGATCTACAAGTTTCTGTGTATCGATATCATAGGCGATCGCATTCATGGTGAAGTCTCGTCGAGCTAAGTCTTCTTCAACAGTCTTCCCCCATGTGACGCTGTCCGGACGACGAAAGTCTGAGTACCCAGACTCGACTCTGTACGGAGTTACTTCTACATTTTTAAGTGTGTCATCTATTGCTCCATCGTTCACCACGCCCACAGTGCCGTATTCGTTCTCATAAAATGTGTGAGGAAATAACTCCTGAATCTTTTCAGGCGTTGCGTTCGTAGTGAGGTCCCAATCCGATGGGGTGCGCCCGATCAATAGATCCCTGACAGATCCACCAACGACAAAGGCCTCAAAGCCTGCGTCTTTGAGGGTGCGAGAAATTTCTGAGACTTCTTTAGGAATTTTTAGTGTAACCATTGAAATTAGTATACGCCCTAGAAACTTTTGGTGCCTCCGGCAGGAATCGAACCCACATCACTTGTTCCGAAGACAAGTACTTTATCCATTAAGCTACGGAGGCAATATTTCCGTGTGCGGGTACCGGGAATCGAACCCGAGTCTCCTCCTTGGCAAGGAGGTGTTCTACCACTAAACCATACCCGCTTGAAAAGAGATAATAGCGTATCCGGGCCAAAAAATCGAGGGTTAGAAGACCTTAAAGTATTCTTCCCCAGTTTGTGCGCAGGTGTCTTTATCAGCTCCCGATAGAACACTGCAGAATCCCCGCGCCTCATCTATCCCATGATAATAGGAGACAAATTCTTTGACGGCGCCGACATAACAGTTCACCCGGTCAAAATGTTCTTGGGTAATATCACAAGTGGTTTTAGTCCTGTCTTTGGCATGGCTCGCTTGGTTGGCTGCGTCTCGCCCTAGGCTCTGGAAGCACACGTCCCTATATTGTCCTTTAACTGTCGTGCAAAGATCAGCCACCTTTTTGAAATCATAATGTGAAGATTCAAGAGCGAAAGAAGTTTGTCCCAAGTAGCATTGATACTTATACGTATCCTCAACCGCTGTGCATGGATACAGCGGCTCCTCAGGCTTTAGATAGGCTGACTTGCCGTAGTTTGTGTAGAGAATAATATTTTCCATGAATACCCCACTCTGACATGACTGCTGTTCCCAATTACCCACAAGACTGTCGCAGGTATTGAGCGATTCAAACAATTCATCTCCCTTGAGCTCCATGATGCCGTGGCCTAATCCATGCACGCAGTTATAGTAGTTAAAGCTGTAAGTTTCTTTGCCTGGGATATCAGCACAGATTGAATTGAGGCTCGAGAGTAGTTTCTCCTCCCCTATCTTTGCAGTAACTCCTTCCAGTACCCCGTGATAGTACCCACTCCAGCAGAAGGGATCTCCGTAGAGATATGCTTCAGACACGCTTTCGTATTTATCTGAAGCTGTTTCACCGATCGTGTGCATGTACGGATGGCATCTTCCAAGGACACTCTGATCCGCAGCACTTCGGGTCTTAAGGTCTTCGATGGCTACTGTGGCTCCATATGTTTTTACCAGCTGGGCATACAATGTGCTCAAGCACTCATTTTTATCCTCTGCTGTGCTGCACGCATCGGCTGCATATGCATACGCTGGAACCGTGGATTTGATCGAGGTAGGCTGCTTCAGGAAATAATAAGCCGAGCCTGCGATAAGGACGGCACCAAGCAAAAGATAAAATGTTGATTTCATAAGCCCAGTATAGCTTTCCCAAGGTCCGGGTGGTAGGATACTGTATTGCAGGCAGTGGGATATAAGGAGAAATCGGGGCGTAGTATAGTGGTAGTATACTTGCTTTGGGAGCATGTGGTCTGGGTT
>JAZKAE010000009.1:65727-68321 GCA_040389345.1 Patescibacteria group bacterium | reverse complement strand
GCGGAGACGGCGAGATTCGAACTCGCGAGGGCGTTTAAAGACCCTGCCTCTTTAGCAAAGAGGTACGTTAGACCACTCTGACACGTCTCCAATGTGGCGTAATTTAGCATATTTCACCCGATTTTACTAAATAAAAAACGACTCGGGTGAGTCGCTTATCTGCCTTCCTGATTCCACAACGAACCAGGGTCTGGCTCGAGATAGGCCTGGATCAGCTCCTTTTCTACACCGATCCCAAGTGTCTCGTTGATCGCGAGAGCCATGCGATCAAGATCCCCCTGATCAGTGCACCGAACGATGGCATATGGGTTTGCGGTAGTCCCATCTGTACAACACTTCACATACGACATCAGGACAGTGACCACGCTGTCACTATCGAGTTTGAGGGACTTGGCCACCTTGTTGATATCGTGGCGCAAAGTATCGACGACTATCATCTCAAAGCCAACGAGGATAATGTTCGGCATACTTCTCCTGGAAGAGGGTTCTTCAAGCACCCTACCATCTTCATTCTAAAGTGTCACTCCTATGCATAGGGGGTTGATTTTTTGTGAATAAAAATCGAGCCGAAGGCTCGATACGCTAGAAAGATATTCTCTTAACTGTCGGATTCCCGTGCATACGCGTGTAGTCGACCGCCGCCCATGCGACAGCGCACTCAACGATCCCGAGCACAACCCCCGTCCAGGTGACGTTCGTCAAGAACGGCAGCGAAACGAGCTTCGAGGCTATCATGAGCATGAGGCACAGGAGAGGCACCCACCTGAAACCTCGCACGTACGTGAGCCTCTGCTCATACGAATATTCGGGACGGTCGACAAACCAGAGTGAGTGGACGAGCCCGAGACCCGCACTGACAAATCCAAACGTAAGCAATCCCCACATAGACACCCCCTAGTGAAAGGACGAACTGTATTAGTAATACTCCAACTCAACAGTAAGGTCAAAGTTATCCACATACATAGGAAAGGCCTATGTATGTGGATAACTAGATAAGGACTTCCCTTTTGGCCGTATGGTAGCTTCCTACCGCAATGCCGATGATCGAACCGATGATCGCTCCAGCCAAAAATTCTGAGAACCAATGTGCCCCAGTGGAGACTCCTATACCTACATAGAATGCATAAAAAAGAGCGAGCCATTTTACCCAGCGTTTATGCGGGAAGAGCGAGATCAACGCAACAGACATCGCAAAGGCGATCGTCGTGTGAGAAGAGGGCCAGCCCCAGAACACGCCGTGTCGTAGAAAACCGAACTGGAAGTTGTGACTAATGTCGGTGACCGCATAGATGTCCGGCTGGATGCGCCCGGTGAACGCTTTGTAGAGTGAAGAGATAAACGAGCCAAGGATCGCTGCCTGAGCAAGCACCACTCCAGAATTAAAATACATCTTCCGGTGATGGAACTTCCCTATCACCAAGAGAAGCACGGGAACAATGATCGGGAGGATGCCGCCGAGAACCAGAGCTGGGATCGCGAGCACGTGAGTAAAGTCACCCTTGATCCTCTGGAAATACCACCAATCAAGTTCTGTGGCCACACAGACATAGGTGAGAAGGATGGCCAAGAGGTGGTAGCGAAGATGCTTGTGTCTGAAGACATCGAGGAACTGCTGCACAAGATCCTTGGTGAATACTTTCATGAAGTGTTAATCTTTTTTCTCGAATTTATGGAGCACGAAGTTCACGAGGGCAAGGACGATGCCAAAGAGAAAAGCTGAGAAAAATCCGTCGATCGAGAAACCCGGCACGATGCGTGCGGCAAGGAGAATGAGAAGTGCATTCAGCACCAAGGAGAACAACCCGAGAGTCATGATCGAAAGAGGAAGGGTCAGAAGTAGGAGCACAGGACGGATGATCGTGTTGATAAGACCAAGCACGATCGCAAGCACAAACGCAGCGACCGCTCCGTCTACATGGGCACCAGGCAAAAGATATGCAGTGACGGCGATAGCAAGGGCAGAGACGATCCAATGAATTAAAGTTTTCATGTTTGATTAATTATATATCTATTATACGCTATGCATATACAGACGTAACAAAACCCAAAATATGGAACCGGAAAATCAGATAAAAACAGAGAAAAAGACAGGCTTCATCTACTTCATCCGCACTCAGGGTGTAGTTGGATTGGCAGTGGGCTTTATCCTGGGCGGAGCAGCGCAAGATATCGTAAAATCGCTCTCTCAAGACATCCTCACCCCGACCATCGGCCTAGCCACAGGGAAATTTGGGAACCTCGCGACCGCATCATCGACGGTCCTCGGGCAAACATTCGGTTGGGGCCACTTTATCTACTCGATCGTGAACCTCATCCTGGTCGCCTTTGTGGTCTACCTCGCGGTCACTCACCTGAACGCGACACAGTTGGATGCAAAGAAAGAAGAGTAAGTTTCAAGACATCGTTTGGGACTTTTATAAAAATCACGGACGGCACGCTCTCCCGTGGCGTCTTACACACGACCCATACAAGATCTTGGTGTCTGAGATCATGCTTCAGCAGACCCAGGTAGACCGAGTCATCCCTTTTTATATTGAATTCATCCGGCACTTCCCAAGCACTGATGCCTTGGCTCGGGCAAAAACTTCCGAGGT
>JAZKAE010000009.1:42203-65627 GCA_040389345.1 Patescibacteria group bacterium | reverse complement strand
TCATCCGGCACTTCCCAAGCACTGATGCCTTGGCTCGGGCAAAAACTTCCGAGGTGCTCACGCTATGGCAGGGGCTTGGATACAACCGGCGTGCGCTGAACCTCCACCGAGCCGCACAGGAGATAGTAAAAAAGTACGGCTGCACTTTTCCTACCGAATACAGTGCCCTCCTCGCGCTGCCCGGAGTAGGCAAGGCCACTGCGGGTGACATCTTAGCCTTCGCGTACAACAAACCAGCCGTAGTGATCGAGACAAATATTCGCACCGTATTCATCCATCACTTTTTCACACACAAAGAAAATATCTCAGATAAAGAAATAGAGAAGCAGATAGAGAAAACCTTGGACACAGACCATCCTCGGAAGTGGTACTATGCCCTCATGGATTATGGATCTCATCTGAAAAAGACGATGGGAAACAATATCCACCAAAGCAAACACTACAAGAAACAATCCCCTTTCAAAGGCTCTAAGAGGCAAAAGAACGCGGCCCGACTCAAACGAGCGCTCGCGCGAGGGGCAGGAGAAGCGGCCTTGATAAAGCTGTTGTCACATCCAAAACGGAAAAAGTAAATTGACTCTCCTTTAGCTCTAGAGTAATTTTAACGAAGACCAGTTCTGGAGACATATGCAGACTCATGATGTCCGAGTGGATAAATGCGGATATGGCAAAGTTCCCGAACACGATCGTATGCTTTGCCACACCTGCAAGAATGAGATCGTCCGCCAGCCATGGATGAATGATCAAGAGTGGAAAAGGAGAACCGAAGAATTCAGGACAAAACATTTAACCGAGGAGAACTCATGAGACACGATGTTCGAGTGTTTCGTCTGGGGACGGCAACCGAGTCATATAGATGCGATACGCCGAGATGCGTGGAATCGCACACCCTCGTGAGGCAGCCTGAGGATAGCGACGAATCTTGGGCCGAGAAAACCGAAAAATACATCAAGAAGCACCCCTGCAACAGAATCCTCAACAAACCAGTAGACCTCGTACCCGCCTGACCCCGTCAGGCCTTTTTCATGCCAAAAAGGTATAATTCGGGCCATGAATGCCGCAGATCTCCTCTCGAAACATTTTCGAATCCTCCCTGTCCAAAATGCCGCCCTCAAGCGGCTGGGCATACAAAATATCGAAGACCTTCTCTATCATTTCCCGACTCGCTATGGAGACACAGCCGAGGTCGTCCATGTGAGCACCCTCAAAAAAGGAGATGAGGCCGTAGTGTATGGCAAGATAAGCGGGCTTAAAACTTCAAAAGGATTCAGGACCAAGATCCCCATGAGTGAGGCGTGGCTTGAGGACGAGACCGGCAGGATCAAGATCGTTTGGTTCCATCAAGCCTACCTTGCGAAGATGCTTCAAGAAGATTCGTTCGTTCGCGTAGAGGGCAAGGTGAGTGAGAGAAAGGAATCACTCTATTTTTCTAATCCAAAGGTCGAACCGATCCAAAAATTGCCGATCGGTGTAGGCCAGAACCTATTTGGAAATGAAGGGGAAACACACACCCTCTACCCCGTCTATCCTGAGACCAGAGGCCTTACATCCAATTGGATATTCCACAAGATTCAAAACATCTTTGGCTCAGGGATCCTCGAGGCACTCGTCGACCCGATCCCCGCCGACATATTAAAGAAATACAACCTCCCTACCCTTCGTACTGCTCTGGTGTGGATCCATGCCCCTCAAAAAACCGCTGATGCCGAGGCTGCCCGCAAGAGATTCGCCTTCGAAGAAATATTCTTCATTCAACTTGAGAAACAAAAGACGCGAAAAGAATTCAAGGAGAAAGAGGCCTTCGTGATCGAGAAGGACAAAGAATCGATGGAGAAATTTATATCTCGCTTTCCTTTTGAGGCCACCGGGGCTCAAAGAAAATCCGTTGAACATATCCTTTCTGATTTTGCCCGCGGATATCCGATGTCTCGACTGCTCGAAGGAGATGTCGGATCAGGCAAGACTGCCGTGGCCGCCGCGGCGGCGTATGCGGTGACCACTTCAAGGCCTAAAGACAAAACCGGGAAGGTTCAGGGCTTTGGCACGCTCCAAACCGCTTACATGGTTCCTACAGAGATCTTGGCCAAACAGCATTTTGAGTCCTTCATCAAATATTTTAAACACCTCCCCATACAGATCGCTCTCATCACCGGAGCAGGAGTGCGCAAGTTCCCTTCCAAAGTAAACCCAGAGGGGTGGACGGATATCTCTCGACCTCAGCTTTTAAAATGGGTAGCGAACGGAGAGATCTCGATCGTCATAGGCACGCATGCCTTAATTCAAAAATCGGTGAAGTTCAAAGATCTCGCCCTGGCCATTATCGACGAGCAACACAGATTCGGGACTGCACAAAGACAAAAGCTCGTGGGTAAAGAAGGGTTGCTTCCTCACCTACTCTCGATGACAGCGACACCGATCCCCCGTACTCTGGCCCTGACTCTCTACGGCGACCTCGATCTTTCCCTCCTTGATCAAATGCCAAGCGGGAGAAAGCCGATTCAGACCGAGATCGTCACTCCGGATAAACGGAAAGCTGCCTACGAAGATATCAGAAAAGAACTAAAGGCGGGACGACAACTGTATGTGATCTGCCCGCGCATCAATGAACCTGATCCGGATAAAGAAGGGGCAGTGCTGGCAAAGTCCGTGAAGGAAGAAGCAATACGTCTAAAAAAAGAGGTGTTCCCAGAATACTCGATCGGTATCATGCACTCCAAGATGAGCGCGGATGAAAAGGAGAAGGCCATGCTTGATTTTAAAGATCACAAAACAGATATTCTCGTCGCCACCTCTGTGGTCGAGGTTGGAGTGAATGTGGAAAATGCTTCACTCATTATCATTGAAGGCGCTGAACGATTTGGACTCGCCCAACTTCACCAACTGCGCGGTCGAGTACTTCGCGGGACACACCAGCCGTACTGCTTTGTCTTTGCAGAGACTAAATCTGCCAAAACTGTGGAGCGACTCAGAGCATTGAAAACCGCGAAGAACGGATTTGAGCTCGCAGAATTCGACCTTAAGCAGCGCGGAGTCGGAGAGCTCTATGGACGCAAACAGTGGGGGCTTTCTGACCTTGCCATGGATGCAATCCAGAACCTAAAAATGGTCGAAGCCGCCCGCGAAGAAGCGACGCGTATCATCGAAACCGATCCTTCTCTCTCTCACTACCCTCTTCTTAAAACTCGTATCGAATCTGAAAAGGATAAGATCCATTTTGAATAAGCGGCACATTTACGCTACTATTCCTCTATTCCCGCCCTTAGCTCAGTTGGTTAGAGCACAGAGCTTATACCTCTGGGGTCCATGGTTCGAATCCATGAGGGCGGACTATCCTGTTCCACTTATTGATGAGCTTGTATATACTAGATACAGGTTATTAATAATAAAACCAAAATGCTTCACAAGATCGCATTCGTGCTTCTCATTATCGGAGGTTTGAACTGGCTCCTCGAGGCTTTCCACTATGGCATCGGCAACTACTTGCCAGCCACTGTCTCGATGATCATCTATATCCTCGTCGGACTCTCAGCTCTCTACGAAGCTTTCACCCACAAGTCATACTGCAAGAACTGTATGGCCAACGGCCAGATGTAATCTGGTTCTGATAAGAGCAAACAAAAAAACCGCCCATGGGCGGTTTTTTTGTTTAGAGTCCCATTTGAGCAAGGTGGGCTTTAGTAAGAGGTCCAAAATATCCCGAAGCCGGCACAATCCCCGCACTAGCTTGGAATTCTGCAAGCGCGCTCCTCGTCACTGGACCGAAGAACCCTGTGGCCCCAGCGGCTGAAAGAGCCAGAGCAGAAAATCCCTTGTTTTGAGAGATCAAAAGCTTCTGGAGCTCGATCACTACCGGACCCTTGGATCCCAAGGTCAGATCAGGAGACAGAGAGAGCCGGAAGGAAGCCCCCACGCCGATCGAAGATGGGCTATCCAAATAAGACAAGACGTCGAGCACTTCTTTGGGCAAGGGTATCCCTAGAGCATGCACTTGGTTATAGAAGCTTTTATACGCAGTAATAAAGTCCACAAAGTCTTTTGGATATCGGGTAAGCGGCGATGCTACAGCAGGAGCAGGCACTGGTGAAGCAGGGCGATAACTTCCTCCACCCCCTCCACCTCTTGAATTACCAGGTCGAGAATAGTTATTTGATACAGTGACGGTGATCGAACTGGAAGTGGCGTAATTTCCTGCCGCATCCCGGGCCAAAGCGGTCAGTACATAGTTTCCATTAGAAACCAATGTTGAATCCCATTGGATACCGTAAGGAGAAGTTGTGTCCTCTGCTCCTAGATTCGCACCATCAATCTGGAACTGGACCCCGCTTACAAGGACATTGTCAGAGGCCGATGCGGTGACTGAGACTGCTGCTCCAGAAACGGTCACTCCATCTCCAGGAGTAGTCATGAGAACAACTGGAGCTGTAGTATCTGGCACATTTGAAACCGTCACGGTGATCGCGGTTGAAGTAGCTAGGTTTCCAGATGAATCTCGAGCTACGGCGAGCAGGGTGTGAGACCCGTTCGCTATCGAGGTCGAATCCCACGTAACCCCATACGTTGAAGTGGTGTCTTCAGAACCGAGGAGAGCGCCGTCGAGCTTGAACTGCACTCCAGACACCGCGACGTTATCAGAGGCCGTGGCAGAGACTGTCACTGATGCTCCTGAGACTGTAGCTGTGTCTGCTGGGGCAGTAATAGAAACCGAAGGAGCGGTCACATCCGGAACAGTATTCGAAACCGTCACTGTAATAGCAGTTGAGGTGGCACGATTACCCGCTGCATCTCTGGCTACAGCAAGCAGAGTATGTGAACCGTTTGTCGCAGAGGTGCTGTCCCAGGTGATGCCATAGGTCGACGTAGTATCCTCTGCACCGAGAAGTGCTCCATCCAGTTTGAACTGAACGCCTGAGACTCCGATGTTATCTGAGGCAGAAGCTGAGACGGTTACTGATGAACCGGAGACAGTCGCACTATTCAAAGGTGCGGTGATGGAGACTGTGGGAGCGGTGGTGTCGGGAGCCGTCAGGGTCGTTGTCGCAAACGTAGAAGATTTGGTGGATTCATTGAAAGCAGCATCCAAAGCTGACACAGCGAAGCCGTATACAGTAGAGGCTGAAAGAGATGAATCTGTGTAGGTCAAAACCGTTGTGGTCGCAAGGAGCGTAGTAGGAGAACAAGAAGCACCTGTACACCTATATACATGATAAGCCGTCACTCCGACAGCATCAGTCGAGGAAGCCCAAGTAAGGACCGCTTGTGAAGTAGAGACCCCTGTGCCAGTCAGGCTAGTAGGAGCAGTGGGAGCGGTCACATCCGGAACAGTATTCGAAACCGTCACTGTAATAGCAGTTGAGGTGGCACGATTACCCGCTGCATCTCTGGCTACAGCAAGCAGAGTATGTGAACCGTTTGTCGCAGAGGTGCTGTCCCAGGTGATGCCATAGGTCGACGTAGTATCCTCTGCACCGAGAAGTGCTCCATCCAGTTTGAACTGAACGCCTGAGACTCCGATGTTATCTGAGGCAGAAGCTGAGACGGTTACTGATGAACCGGAGACGGTGGCTCCGTCTGCAGGTGCGGTGATAGAAACAGAAGGAGAAGTCACATCAGAATTTGAAACAGTGACGGTAATTGCAGAAGAAGTAGCGATGTTCCCTGCGGCATCTCGGGCCACAGCTAAGAGTGTATGTGAACCGTTTGTCGCAGAGGTGCTGTCCCAGGTGATGCCATAGGTCGACGTAGTATCCTCTGCACCGAGAAGTGCTCCATCCAGTTTGAACTGAACGCCTGAGACTCCGATGTTATCTGAGGCAGAAGCGGAGACCGTGACGGAAGACCCTGAGACGGTCGCACTATTTGATGGAGCAGTGATCGAGACTGTAGGCGCGGTACCATCAGTCACGGATTCATTTTGAAATACTTCTGCAGGAAGATTCAAAGAGCTTGAATCAGTTGGAAGGGTTACTCCAAGCCCCGTATTTTGAATAGCATAGGAGACTGTCGTTGCGCCCGTGGCCGCGCTCGACAAGGTCAAGGTCACTGTACTGCCAGATGCCGCAGCTGAAGAGATGGTCTTTGAGCCTACACTGTCGGTCACTGCAAACCCCCCGATCGAAGAAGACGTCACCAGAGGCAGGGTCTCATCAGTAAAGGTCAGAACGATCTGTGACCGGCTAGTCCCCCAGTTTGTAGAAACGAGTCTTGGGCCTCGACCATCTGTCCCACTATAAAAATCTTTTTTGATAGCTGCCCACAATCGGTTCGCTTGAATCAGTTGATCGGCGTCTGATTTGAAGTGTGTTCCATCTTCTCCAGAACTGTTGTTCAGGTTAACATCCGGGAAGGCTGGCCCAGCCAACACATTGCCCCCTGCATCCCATGCATCTTTTTGAGCAAGGCGTACATCATCAAGATAAGTGACGTGTGGAGGTACGCCGCTGTAGGCAAGCTGAGTTACTACAAGCTTTGCGCCAAAGTCAGAGTTCACATTATTTGCAAGCGTCGTCAGATCAGAAAGATAATTGGCACGGGTCGCAGCTAGTCCTGACCCATGATCAACTCCGTGGTCAGCATCACTTTCTCCTTGATACCATAAAATACCTTTCACAGAACCTCCGATCGCGTTGATCCTTCGATACATAGAACCATACAGAGTGGTGGTGGCTGTGCTTCGGGACCATTCGCTCATTGCCGATCCCCCTTTGGCCGCAGGCAGGAAAGCCACAGGCACGCTCTGATCAGCCATAATACTGGTAGCGATCAGAGGATACGCAGTACCCATTTGAGCAAAGCTGTCACTTGAGACGGAGTCAATTTGTCCAGTATTACTATCCAATGGATCTGCAAGTTCGGCCCACGTATCATCATTTTTAAACATTGTCGCCTTCAAGGTCGCGTGAGAATATGAATTGTTGTTTATACCTCGACCGCTCGCATTGCTTTGTCCAGCCACCACATAGATGTCTCCAATGCCTACATACGAAGCAGAAGCAGAAGTACTTGTGGTATTGGTAAAACGCACGGTCAAAGTTCCCTGCCCGGCGGTTTGGTTAGAAAGAGTTCCTGAATACGTACCTCCGGATGGCGAAGCCGAAATGGTCGAGTACGCTCCCCCGTTCCAACTGGCTTCGATAGCCGTTGGAGATCCTGTATAGGTTCCTGTAATAGCAATATTTGCCTGACTACTGCCGTTTCTCTGCAAAACTTGATACGCCTTTGGCGTAGTAATAGTAATGGTGCTTGGGGTAGCCAAAGTTGTTGTCGCAAACGTAGAAGATTTAGAAGATTCGTTGAAGGCGGCGTCTACTGCAGAGACTGCAAAGCCGTATTGAGTGCTAGCCGAGAGTGAAGTAGCGGTATAGCCAAGAGAGGTAGAGGTGGCGACAAATGTTGTAGGAGAACAAGAAGCGCCGGTGCATTGGTAGACCTTGTAGGCGGTAACCCCGACCGCATCAGTAGATGAGGCCCACGTAAGAGCCACTTGGCTTGATGACACGGTGCCGGTGAGAGATGTGGGTGCGGTGGGGGCGGTGACATCTGTGGCTCCGTCGGTCTGGATAACATCATCAACATAATCACTTCCTGGAGTGCCGTTCACCAAATACTGCACAGAGATGCCGCTCGAATAAGTGGAGTCAGTAACATCTGTACCGATCTGAGTATAGTTAGTCCCATCATCAGAATAAAAGAAACTGAGGGTGCTTCCGGAAACAGTAGCCTTGAACCATCGAGGCGTAGCTGAGGTCAAAGCGGTAGATTGAAGGACTGTGATCGTGCCGGACAAGTATGCATAAATGCGCGCCGTATTTGGAGCTACAGCCGAGCCTGAATCATTCACATTGAAATAGTATCCTTGCTTGGCCCCCACTACGGCCGAGTTAGCACTCTGGCTTCGCAAGAGAAAGCCGTTTCTTCCTCCGGTACTGTCATATGCTTGTTTCCATATCACCGAATAATTGGTGGTAAGAGTAAAGTTATCCATGAACGCACTCGCAAGATTCGTCCCATTAACAGTAAGAGCTCTCATGGATTGGCCTAGGACTCCATGGTTCGCCACTTCAAAAGTTCCTGCGGACGCAGTAACATTCGCGGGTGATTGTCCTACTGTGTCAGAGTTAAAATTATACGTTGTGGTCGTAGCCAAGAGTCTTCCGGGAAGCAACAAAGAAATCACGAAGGCAAAACAAAGTACGGCATTTATTAAAATATGAGATTTTATTCGATTGAGAGCAGATAATTTCATAGAATTTAATAATCAAGGGCCACCAAATAATTATTTATTACCTCACCATAATATCCACTAGCTTCTATACCCACCGAAGCTTGGAATTCTGCGAGAGCAGCTTGAGTGAGGATACCAAATATAGCAGTAGAATGATGCTCGGCCAAGGCCTCTGAGGCAGGACCGGTGTGTCTGGCGATGAGAAATTCTTGGAGCCTGCGAACATCGGTACCAATAGCATTCAGCTTTAAGTCTCTCACGATCCGGAGCTTTGCAAGAGGCTTTGAATTAGTAGAAGTAACGCCCAAAGTTTGAAGCATCAAAGCTGGCACATACACACCAGCCAAATCAGCCTCAACAATAAGAGCCCTATTTTCAAAGATCAGGTCAGTGGCGTTTTTGGATAAGATCGATCCTACAGGCACTGAGATGAGATGTGGATTGAATGCCTCTACGTCTCCCCTTCCGGATCGTGAAGGAGGTCTAGAAGTAATTGGAGTATTTATAATAGTTGAAGCGGGAGAGATCACGAAACTAATAGACGTATCAGAGCTGTTTATATTAGAAGACCCATCAGAACAGCGCACGTAATATGTATAAGTACCGGGGACCAGTCCGGTCAACGATTCTGAGTGGAGGGTGCCTCCAGTGATACCAAAAGTATTAGAGATAGAAACATACGCCACTCCTGAAGTAGTGCCGAATTTGCAGGTGGCACTTTCATCTGTGATCACAGAGAGACTGAGGCTTGTGGTATCCGAGTCTAGAGTTCCGGACGGAAGCGGAGAAGAAACGACTGGAGCGGTCACATCCGGAACAGTATTCGAAACCGTCACTGTAATAGCAGTTGAGGTGGCACGATTACCCGCTGCATCTCTGGCTACAGCAAGCAGAGTATGTGAACCGTTTGTCGCAGAGGTGCTGTCCCAGGTGATGCCATATGTAGAGGTGGTGTCTTCAGATCCAAGGAGAGCGCCGTCGAGTTTGAACTGAACGCCTGAGACTCCGATGTTGTCTGAGGCTGAGGCGGAGACCGTGACAGAGGAACCGGAGACGGTCGCACTATTCGAAGGTGCGGTGATGGAGACGGTGGGGACGGTGGTGTCTATCAATCTCTGAGCCATGAGCCAACTCAATGCCGTGGGAGTGGTAATAGCAGGATCATTAAATCCGTACGGAGAGAACCAAAGCCCGTGAGTGGATCCAGGGTATTCGGTATAATTAACAACTGTAGACCCTGCGGACTGAAGAGCTGCATACATATCTCTGTCGTATTGGACAGAAACCTGGCCATCTCCTGCTGAATGGAACATCCAAACAGGAAGATTCATCAAACGTGCAGCAGTAAGAGTGTTGGTGCTAGCAAGACTATCGCCCGTGTTACCGGTTATTTCAAAGGGCACGCTGTTTCCACCAGAAAGAGTCACGGCTGCAGCAAAAAGATTTGGATTATTATACAAAACACCCCACGCTCTGAGACCTCCGAAAGAAGAGCCCTCCAAATATATTCTGTTGGTGTCAACATTGTATTCGGCCAATTCTTGATTAAAGGCCGCCATACCCAGATTCCTTTCAAACACATATGAATCATTAGTAGAAAGCCCAGGAGTGTTTACATACTGAGGAATGACCACGATCGCCGGGAATGTACTCTCTGCTCCACGAACTGTGTATTCACCAAAGTCCAAACGTGTTTGAGAATACCCATCGTTGTCGGGGAACGGGAAAGAAGCTTGGCCTGGCAACGAAAGGATGATCGGCCACGTGGTGGTCGATGTGGCATATGCAGGCGGAACAAAAACAGAAAAATTATATGTAGCGCCGTTATAGACAACGGTTTTAAATTTCCAGTTGCTTGAGTTATTGATTGTAAAGGTCACCGCTGAAGAGGTGGCATAATTTCCAGCAGCATCTCTCGCTACAGCGATCAAAGAATGCACGCCGTCTGAGGTTTGCCCTGACGAACTCCAACTTGTAGAAGAAGAGGTGATGCCGGATCCGGTACGCTCAGTGCCAAAATTAATTCCATCAAGCATGAATTTCAAACCTACTACACCGATGTTGTCGGATGCGCTAGCAGTAAAGGTCAGCGTGTTAGAAACAGTGCTACCGAGGGTCGGAGCAGTAATATTCACTGCTGGAGCGGTGATATCCGCCAAGGCCATAGTAAAAGTAATGGTGTAATCGGATGCATTGGCGTTCCCAGATGAATCACTACACCTCACATAATATGTGTTTGATCCAACAGAAAGTCCTGTCAATGATTGAGAATGAGATGTACCACCGGTCGTATTAAAGGTATTTGCTATAGAGGCGTAAGCCACCCCGGAGGACGTACTGTATTTACAGGTGGCGTTTTCATCGGTAGTTACGGACAGAGTAGTGTTCAGGGGATTAACCGTCACAGTGCCTATGGGAGCGCCGTTTGAAAGAACAGGAGGCAGCGTATCGCTTGAAGGAGTGGTGACATAGACGACCGAAGACTTGGAAGACTCATTTGACTGCAAGTCGGTAGCAGTGACCGAATACCCGTATGTAATACCTTGTGACAAGGTTGTGTCCGAATATGAAAG
This sequence comes from Patescibacteria group bacterium, assembly GCA_040389345.1. Classification (GTDB taxonomy): domain Bacteria; phylum Patescibacteriota; class Minisyncoccia; order Phycocordibacterales; family Zambryskibacteraceae; genus JAIFWN01. The sequence goes on along the minus strand of JAZKAE010000009.1, from coordinate 54,833 downwards.
TACGGTTGTAGAAGCCAGAGCCGAAGTTGGTGAACAACTCGAGCCGCTGCATCGATACAAAGTATAATGGTCTACAGCTTGGTTATCAGTCGATGAGGCCCATGAAAGATCGACCCGAGATGGAGAAAAAGCCGTACCACTGAGACTGGACGGGACACTCGGGGTGTTCGTATCTACGATCTGAGCCAGGAAGTCAGCAACAGTCGAGCTCCACCCACCGCTTGAGGTCCAGGTCCAGTTGCCAGCATAAGAACCCGACGCGCTTGTCACCACTCGGTAGCTAGGAGAAAAAGAACCGTCAGAAGTACTGAGAGCCGTAAAAGGAGAGCTCACAGTCCCCGTACCTCCTTTACGCGCCACTCCGATGATCAATACATCTGCACCGGACTGAGGAGTGATGGTTGCTGTGGATGGAGTAGCGCTGGTCCCACTGTTCAATCCGGTTTGGTCCAAAGGCACGGGTGATATCCCGCTCCATTCGGATAAGTTGCTCACCGCTACCGTCGCAGGTGATCCAACCAGCGTGATGTCCAAAATAGTGCCTGCTGAGGCTCCCACCTTTCCGTACCAGATATCTTGGCCCGATATTATCGATGAAGTAGCTTTGGCCCAGATCACTCCGGTTTGGACTAAGCTGTAAGCATGGTGATTCACGGCATCACCTCCAGCTTGAACAAAGATAAGCGTGTTGTCTTGTGCTGGTGTCGAAGTAAGGGTGATTGAATAAAGACTTGAACCTGATATGGACGCCCCTGTATATTGGTGGACTGGCGTGGAAGAAATCGTGGCGTACACTCGGGCCTTCCCCACACTAAAAACCATTAGAAAGACAAAGAAAAGCACAGCACAGAACCTTGCGAACACCTTCACTCTCTGAGTATCATCAACTTTCTTTTTGAATGTACTAAAGATCATACACGCGTTATTGCATATCATTATATATAAAGATATGAAGCTGTGTAAGGCTAAAATAAACATTTGGCCATATATTTTAAAAAATAAAAAAAGCAGAGAAATCATCTCTACTTTTTTAATATTCACTCCTCAAGCCTACCTGTTTTGGTTGGCCTCTTGGATCTTAAGCCTAGGTCCATTAGCCCAGGGTGTCAGTCATCAACCCTCCTATATAAACCTTGATAATGATTAATATCACTATACTATAATAAGTTGATAAGCTTACTAAGGTTTATGCTTGGTGCTCAAGGTCAAGCTTCCTTTTAGGGACGATGCCGTTCGCTACGAGGATATCCTCGAATTCTTTTTGCTCAATGGTCTCCACTTCAACAAGTCTCGTGGCGATCACATCCAGAAGCTTACGATTCTGTTTAATAATAGTCTCAGCACTCCACAGCGCCTCGTTTACTATTTTTGAGACCTCAGCATCGATCTCCGCCCCTACCTTATCAGAGTACTCTTTGTTCTCTCCGTTTGGATTTACTGGACGACCTCCTGCGGATTCATAGGCGACAGGTCCAAGCTTTGCGGACATGCCGTACTTGGTGACCATGTCTCGAGCGAGACCTGTGGCAACCTGAAGATCATTCGCAGGACCAGTGGTCACATCTCCATACAAAAGATTCTCTACTACATATCCTCCGAGAGTCATGGTGATATCATCGATGAATTCTTTTTTGGATTGAAGTTTTTTATCTTCGATCGGAAGTTTGAAAACATATCCAAGGGCTCGTCCTCGAGAGATGATAGAAATTTTGTGCACAGGATCTGCATAAGGAAGAACTGAGGCCAACACCGCGTGCCCTGCTTCATGATAGGCGGTCAGCTCCTTTTCTTTTTTAGAAAGGATGTGTGAACGACGTTCTGGACCGAGCATCACCTTCTCGATCGAACGGATGAGATCAAACTGGCTGATCTTCTGCCTGTCTTCCCTAGCGGCGAGGATGGCTGCTTCGTTCATGAGACTATAGAGATCCGCTCCGGAGAATCCCGGAGTACGTTCTGCAATAAGTGGAAGGTGGACATCTTCAGCAAATGGTTTTTTGCGTGCATGGATCTTCAAGATCTCTTCGCGGTCCGCTCGATCAGGAAGGTCGAGGGTCACTCGCCTATCAAATCTGCCGGGGCGCAACAGTGCAGGGTCAAGTACATCCGGTCGGTTAGTGGCCGCCATGACGATCACTTTTTCGTTCGGCTCAAAGCCGTCCATCTCGACCAAGATCTGGTTTAGAGTTTGTTCGCGTTCATCATTACCTCCTCCCATCCCCGCACCGCGCACGCGCCCTACTGCGTCGATCTCATCGACGAAGATGATAGCCGGAGCAGACTTCTTGGCTATATCAAAGAGATCCCTGACACGCGATGCACCGACACCGACAAACATCTCGACGAACTCAGATCCAGAGATAGAGAAGAAGGCCACGCCTGCTTCCCCAGCGACCGCCCTTGCAAGCATTGTCTTGCCCGTACCCGGAGCCCCCATGAGAAGAATGCCCTTTGGAATACGAGCTCCAATGTCGAGGAATTTCTTTGGGTTCTTAAGGAAATCAACGATCTCGGATAATTCTTCTTTGGCCTCCTTAGCCCCAGCTACATCTTTAAACATCACTTTATTCTTCGAGTCATCGGGCAAGGTCATACGTGCCTTGGATTGACCAAAGGAGAGCGCCTGAACTCCAGCCCCTTTCATTTGTCTCGAGAGGAACCATACGAAAAATATAATAAATAGGATCGGAAGGATGATCGGCGTAAGTGAGAGCACCCAATACATGAAGCCTTGGTTTGAAGCCACGTCGATCTTCACTCCAGCGAGAGCCGGGGCTGGCACATCGTAGTTTTTTAGAGTGGTCGAGAGCGCGGTTCCTTCTTCTTTCTTGGAAACCTTCTCTGTCCCATCCTTGTACTTCACCTCAAGCTCATCCCCTTTCACATTGATAGTTTCCACCAATCCCCCAGTAATATTTTGGGCCAGCTCAGAGACCGAGATCACTTCCGGTTTCTTGGCTCCTGAAAGATACGAATATGAAAGGATGAGCGCGATGAAGATCACGATCGCGAGACCACTTTGGTTCCACCAACCACGACCGGGTCCAGGGGTTTTCTCCATTATTACTTTGAAAGCGTTCTTGGGGTCTTTTGGAAGTTTTGGATCATGGACTGGGTGTTTCTCAGGGGGTTTTTGTTTAGACATTTTGGTATTATACAGAAAATTTTCTCGTTTGCCTGGGTACCCCGAGGCGGGCTATGATGCTCATATGAGTGTAGAAAACAGAAAGGCTAGATTTGATTATGAGATCCTCGAACGCTTCACCGCAGGAATCGAGCTTCTTGGTAGTGAGGTCAAGGCGGTGCGGGCTGGCAAGATCTCTCTTGTCGGAGCCTACGTGATCATCCGAGGCGGTGAGGCCTACCTTTCGGGTGCACGTATACAGACGTATCAGCCGAACAACCTTTCTGCGGCTCACGATGAGGCTCGTTTAAAAAAGCTTTTACTTTCAAAGGAAGAATTGGAAAGCTTAGAAAAAGCGGAAAATACCAAGGGATTGACAATAGTGCCAATTAAGGTGTATAATACTGGCAGATTCCTCAAGCTCGAGCTCGGTATCGCCCGCGGCAAGAAGTCATTCGACAAGCGCCAAGCGATCAAGAAGCAAGACGTCGAGAGGGATCTGAAACGATCGTTATAATTTATACGGGGATGATCGGCCTCGACAAGATGACTGCGCGCCTGACGCGCCAGAGAGCTGAAGTGACTCTTTAATCCGCTTCACACCCAACTGCAACTTCAATTGCATCAGTTGTCTCGCCTTTCTTTAAGGCAAGCGACTTCCAGCCCGTCTACGTTCGAGCGTAAGCTCACGTTCCGGTCCGGCGTGCATCGAGAAGGGTTCTTGATACTCTCGACTGTGCGTAATCACCCCAAGATAGAAACTAGTTTCCTCGGCTAAGCTTCGAAACATAGAGGATAGAAGATGAAGAGCTTTCGTTTGTTTTGTATCTTCATCTTTGAACTACATGAAGCAAACTACCTAGCGTAGACCTCTTGCGTTCACCATCTTGCACCCGGGTTCGATTCCCGGCATCTCCACTTTTAAAACATTAGCGCCTTCGGGCGCTTTTGTTTTTTAAGTGGAGATGAGCAGGCAAACTGCTTTGCCTGCGGCCGGGAATCGAAAGGCGCAGCGTTGTTTCTTCAGTAGAAGAAACCGCGAGCCGGGGTCGCGAAAATTTCGAACGGCGGTGAGAAATTATTTGTGACCGATGAACCTGTACATGTATATTCAAACGAGCTGTAACCTACTCCGGCATCTCCACTTTTTTACCAATCTTGACAATTAGTCAAGATATAGTATATTGATATATAGAATACACGATAACCCTCATGCGGAGACGCCGGTGGAAAACAGTGAGCAGGAAATGGTGGCCAGCACGGAGATAACATTCGACGCTTCAGTTCTCGACCTCCCTGCTCCAGATTTCTTCACTTCCGATCTTTTTGCAAGACTCGGCTGCCCGAAGAAACTGGCGAGCCGTATCGCTAACCAGATTCGGAGAGACGGAAACGGGTTCTTCCGCACTATGCGGAAGGAATACACAGTGAGGGAAAGGCTGAAATCCTTTCGCAATGAACGGGAGGTGGAATTCATGCTTGGTATCGGCAGACACTCCCGCCCTTTCATGCTTCGTATAATGCGAGAATTGTGGAAGCTTGATCCAAACGTTAAGTAACCGCGAGAAGCCGCGAGACATCTGTCTCCCTGCTCTCGCGGTTTTTTCTTATCCTTTGCATTCCCTTTTCTTTCCCATACTATATATACAGGCATTACCTACTTCTGCGAGGATCCCATGGCTGACACTACCGGCCGGATCGTACATATAGTTCACGAGGGCCGACCGCTGTGCGACACAGTCCCCGAGCTGATCAAAGATTGGCCGAAGGGAAACGTCCACAAGTACACGCGGGCCTATACTCCGGGCCTGAACAATTGCGAGAAATGCATTGCAGCTTCGATGAGGCTCGGCGTCTCTATCGCCCCTAAACCGACTGAATAGTCTTCAGCTCGGTTTTTTGTCCGTCAAAAATGCTGATGAGATACGTCTATTGATATATACCCATGAAATTTGAGCCTATCAACTCACTTCGAGCCTATACTCGTTCCAGCCCAAAAATGGTCCTCACTCTCATCATCATCGGCATCCTGGCGATCCTCCTCACTGTCTTCGTATGGTTCACCCCCTGGAGCGAGAACGGGGTACGCACGCACAGTAACACTGCGATCAGCCTCGGCACTCGAGAATTTTATACTGCGGTCGAATCGGTCACTCATGGAGTGATCACCCCGATTCCCGAAGCAGAAAATATAGAGGTCTTGAATAACGGAGATGAGTTTGTGCCCGACCTCATGAAAGAGATCAAAGGGGCAAAACATTCGATCACGCTCGCAAATTATATTTGGAAAGAAGGCACGCTCACGGACGGTCTCCTTGATGCACTGATCACAAAAGCAGAAGAAGGTATAGAGGTTCGCGTGCTCATGGATGCAAAAGGATCGCTCAAAGCTCCTAAAGACAAGATCGAGAAACTCGAAAAGGCCGGAGGCAAGGTCGCGAGCTTTCGTCCCCTCGGTATCCGCACCATCACTCGCCTTAATAAGCGCACACATCTGAGGGCTATCGTCGTCGACGGACAGATCGGCTATACCGGAGGAGTAGCCTTCGACGACGAGTGGCTCGGTGATGGGACCAAGCCCGAAGAATGGAGAGATGTGATGTTTAAAATGCACGGCTACGGCGCGCGAGCCGTGCAGAATATGTTCGCAGACCTCTTTAGACAGACTACAGGAGAAGTGTTGTCCGGAAGCAACTTCTATCCTCCGCTTCCATCGATCGTCGTATCCGATGACTGCTTGGGCTCCTGCTTCATCCCACTCCTTCACGCCCCATCGCCAGATGTAGAGAAAAACCTTTCAGATCTTTTGTGGCTTTCGATCATGGGTGCCAAGGACCACATTCTCCTCGAAACTCCGTACCTTCTTCCAAACTCGGATATCATGGAAGCCTTGAAACAAAAGGCATCCGAAGGAGTGCGTGTGGACATTCTCGTGCCGGGTCCATACGTTGATTCGCGCATCGTCCAGATGGCCAGCCGTTCATACTACACAGAGATCCTTGAGGCGGGCATCCACCTCCATGAATACCAACCCGCACACATGCATTCAAAAGTATTCAGTGCAGACGGTCACTGGTCGATCATTGGATCCGCAAACCTCGATAACCGATCCTCCACCTTAAACATCGAAGGGGTCTTTGGGATTGAAAGCAAAACTCTCGCACAAGATATAGAAAAAGAATTTGCCTTAGACAGGAGCCGCTCGGTCGAGGTGACCAAAGACAACCTCACTCTCGGCATATTAGATAAGCTGTTCGGACACCTCTCTCGCCTCTTTGCGAAGCAGTATTAATACCTTAGGAGCGGTCGATCTTTTTTGAGAGATCGAGAATGAGTTCGCTCTGATTCTCAAGGTGGGCGATGATCACTTCGATCTCGCGTTCGGATTTCTTGTTCACTTCAAAATCCGCTTGTGCTCTGCGATCGGCGATCTTGGATTCGATATTCTGAGACACCATGACCAAAGGCAAGAGAACAAGCTGGATCATATTCGACATAAAGAGCCAGATGACGAAGGCGGGAGCTGGATCAAAACGGGCCTCAACTGGAGCCAGAAGATTCCACAGAAGCCACCCAACGGTCCAGATCGAGAGGAGGATAAAGAACCCCATCGAACCCACGTGTCGAGTTATAGAAAGAGCAAAACGTTCGAGTGGAGACAATGAGAGCTTGGTCTCCTTTACCGGGTTCCTCAAGATCGGACGCTTCTCGCGAACTTCTTCGAGGGTGGGTAGGCTATGTTTGTATTGCATATAGTAATTGTATACCTAGCCGAAGGTAAACGTAAACGCCTCAAGCCCCGCACCTCGGACCTTTATCAAAAGTGTATGTTCTCCTGGGGCATTTTCGTGGATCACATGATACAGCCGTGCGTCGTGTATAAAGATCGTGCTTGCTCCATCCTTCACTACGACGTCCTTGCCTGCTTCGGCGCCGAGAGGCATACCATCTCTCTGCACCTCGATAGTAACTCCTTCTTTTGAACTAGCGACAATGTATACGTCTTTAGAAATATAATCATAGGAGACCCGGGCACCAGCAGAGACACTTTCTGCATATTCGGGCTCCATACTCCACTGTCCATCTAGATACAATTTGTTCACCGTCTGTATCTTAGGAAACGCAAATGTCTGTATACCCGCAGCCCCCTTTTCACCATTGCCAAGATAGATATTCCTCAGAGATCCAAAATAGGTCTCCGGACTTCCAGCTTCCACGGACACTTTGCCCGGCGCCACGAATCCGGTCGGGATGACATCTCCGGTCTGCAGCACATCCGCTCGTTCTTGGAGAAGTTTCTGGATCTCTGCTTCTGTATCTTCGTCCCCTCCTTCGCCGATGTGATCATAAACAACATACCCATCGATGTCGATCAGATATTTTCGTGGCCAATAACTATTCTGATACGCATTCCATGTAGAAAAATCGTTATCAAGGACAACTGGATATGATATGCCGAATTTCTCTGTGGCCTTCTGTACGTTGTCGAGGATCTTTTCAAAACCAAACTCTGGAGTATGCAGTCCGATGACCACGAGACCCTTGTCCTTATATTTGTCGTACCAGGCATTCAAGTATGGGATCGTGCGCTGGCAATTAATACATGAGTAGGTCCAGATATCCAGAAGGATGACTTTTTTGCCTATATAATCACCGATCTTGATCGGTTGACCTCCTGTGTTGATGAACCCGTCCGGGGTCGTGATCTCTTTTGCCACGGGGTATTTGGACGCCTTTTGGGCCACTGATATGCGCGGCGTCACAGCGACCACAGGCGCATTCGATGATCCGTGCCCCGCCTTCTGTCCGCTGATCCAATAGATGAGCACAACGATGCCCAAGAGAACGATCGGAAGGAGAAGCTGTTTTATCTTCATTTGAGGATGACGTTACTTACAAAATCAAAGTTGGCAACCTGGGCAAGCGTACCTGTGAACACCAAGATCCCAAGGAGAATAAGGATCGCCCCAAAGACCTTGTTCACAATACTAAGCACTCCTGCGTAGCGTTCGATGAGAACCGAAGCCTGAGCAGTGAACAAACCGACCAATATGAACGGCAGCCCGAGCCCTAGCGAGTACGCAAGGAGAAGGATGAATGCAGTGCCCGGCGCCGACGCGGCCAGTCCTAAGATCACTCCAAGGACGGGACCAACGCACGGAGTCCAGCCGGCAGCAAATGCAAGACCGAACAAAAATGATGTGACAGGACGAGATCCTATCTTTTGGCTGACACGAAACTTATATTCCCTATCGAAGTACGAGATCTTGAGAAGCCCGGTAAGATAGAGACCAAAGAATATAATAAGCGTCCCTCCGAACCTGGAGAGCCAGATCTGAAGACTTGAGGCGACTCCGACGAGCACAGTGTTCAAAACAACCCCAATAAGGGCAAACACTACTGAAAATCCAAGTACAAAAAATACACTTGAGAGAAATATATCTCGACGTTTTGGAGCCGTGGTCGAAGAGCCGGCCAGATATGCAAGAAAGCCAGGAATAATAGGAAGAACACACGGAGCAAGAAAAGAAACGAGCCCGCCGACGAAAGCGGTCCACAGAGCGATGGTCATGCAGAAAGTATAGCACTGTGCTATACTGACCCCTAATACACAAAGATTTGCAGACGACCCGCATCAACCATCGAATTACCGCCCGCGAACTACGCGTGATCGGACCAGCCGGAGAGAACTTCGGCGTCATCCCCCTTGAGGAGGCTCTCCGTAAAGCGAGCGAGCTTGGATTCGACTTGATCGAAATTTCCCCAAACGCCAACCCTCCTGTAGCCAAGATCTCAGACTTTGGCAAATATCAATACGAAGAGAACAAAAAGCAGAAGCTTTCAAAATCCAAGTCCCACTCCGTCGAAGTAAAGACTGTCCAGATCAAGCTCGGCACCGGAGACAACGACCTTGGCCTCAAAGCCAAGAAAACGAGCGAGTGGCTCGCTGAAGGCAACCGCGTGAAAGTGGACCTCTTCCTCCCCGGCAGGGCCAAATACCTCGATGAAAAGTTCCTCAGAGAACGATTCGACCGAGTGCTCAAGCTCCTTACCGTACCTCACAAGATAGCCGCTCCGGCAGTCAAAAGCCCCAAGGGCATGACCATCATTGTTGAAAAGGCCTAAATAGCCTTATAAGCCCCGCCAAGACGGGGTAAACTGGACAAATATCCTTAAATCCGTAATATATACAACCTAGCCCCACGAGGGCATCTTCCAAAAATATGGCTATGAAGACCAACAAATCGTATAGCAAGCGCCTCAAGGTCACCAAAACCGGCAAGATTTTGGCTCGCCAGACTGGCCAGAACCACTTCAACTCCAAGGAGCGCCGAGCTCAGAAGCTCGGAAAGAAGGGTAAGGTCGAATTTCATATGTCGAACAAAGAGCGAAGCCGCTTCCTCGTGAACATGTAATCCATTATCTAATCCCATGACCAGAGTCAAAAAAGGCGTAAATGCCCTCAAAACCCGAAGAAATATCCTCCGAAAGGTAAAAGGATACAGACACGGACGCGGAACCAAAGAACGACAGGCCAACGAAGCGATCTTCCACGCAGGAACGTATTCCTTCGCTCATCGAAAGGACAAGAAGGGAGACTTTCGACGCCTCTGGAACGTGAAGATGAGCGCAAGCTTGAAAGAACTCGGTACCTCATACTCAAAGTTCATCGCTGCTCTCAAGAAGTCTGAGATCGCCCTTGATCGCAAGATCCTCGCCCACCTTGCCGAGTTCCACCCAGAAACATTTAAAAAGATCGTCGACGCAACAAAATAAAACATCCCGCGAAAGCGGGTGTTTTCTCATCGTGTCATTTTAAATGCTATATAGATCCCGAGGATCGCGCCGGCGGCGCTTGTAAACACACTTGAAAAGGAGAAGGTCCCTGCGCCCCAAAGTGCTGGGACGAATTGTCCGACCGTTGAACCAAGGAACATCCCGAACCAGACTGCTTTCTTAGTATCCATATTAAAGGTCTAATTCGTATCGCTTCCCTCTCTCCGGCTGGACCGCAGTAACACCGAGCTCATCATGCAGGCGCTGACAGAGAAAGGCCGAAGCTTTCGGCTCCCCCATGGCCACGAACACCTTCTTCACAGTCTTTGATGTATGAGAAACAAAGTCGACGAGCCCATCTGAATCTTTGTGCGCGCTGAACCCGCTGATCTTCACCACATGAGCGCGGAGCGGAATGCGTTCGTTCTTTATGAATATCTCTTTGCCTCCTTCTTCGATCGTACGCCCGAGCGTGCCCACAGCTTGATACCCAACCAAGAGGAGGGTCGCATTCGGGTCAGGAAGAAAGGTCATCTCATGATTCACAATTCGGCCTGCGGTAGACATGCCGGAGCCTGCCATGATTATCTTGGGTCCGGGAACTCTCACGATCTCATGAGACTCGCGCGCTTGAGCGATCGAACGGAGCTTTGGGAATTTAAAAATATCATCCCCGCCTTTGATATCTGCTTGAACCGATGGCTTGTACTCTTTGCTGATGCGCTCATATATTTCAGTGACCTTGATCGCAAGCGGCGAATCAAGAAATACGGGAACAGTAGGGACAACCTTTGATTCAAAGAGCTCGTTTAAGGCATACAGGATCACTTGGGTTCGCTCCAAAGAAAACACAGGGATAAGAAGTGTACCTTTCTGCTCGATCACTCGCTTGATCGCTTCCTTGAACTTCTCGTCTCTGATCGCTTTGTCCTCATGGTTTCTGTCTCCATAGACCGAATCCATAAGAAGATAATCGAGGCCAGAAACATTTTCTGTATCGCGCAGAAGTGCCGAAGGAGAGTTGCCCAGATCTCCGGTAAAAAGCATCGACTTGCCGCTTGGGAATGTGAACTTGTACATCGCCGACCCGAGGATGTGTCCTGCATCAAAAAGCTCCACCGAGAATTCTCCCATTTCCTGCTTTGCATGATATTCGATCGGGCGCCACATGTGCATGGTGCGATCAACATCATGTGCTGTATAGAGAGGGAGAGTGCCTCGCATATGTGCATTACCTTCTGTGATCTTTGCGGTATCCATGAGCATAAGCTCGGCGATCGCCTTGGTCTCTGGGGTCGAATAGATAATGCCCTTAAATCCATCCTTCACGAGCTTCGGGATCTTGCCTATGTGGTCGATGTGCGCGTGAGTGATAAACAGAAGGTCGATCGAAGCAGGATCATAATCAAACTGGGAAGCGTTCACTTCATCTGCTCCGTGCACCCCTTGGAGAAGTCCGCAGTCGATCAAGCACTTCTTTGTTCCTGTTTCCAATAAAAAATTTGCTCCGGTGACAGCTCCTACCCCTCCGTAGCATGTGAGGGCGGGCTTAGGCATGAGATTTAAGTCCAGCTATGAATCCAGCGATCGCTCCGCCAAGTGTATCTGCTAAAAGGTCGTGAACCGTATCAAGCGCGTAGCTTTCGGTGGACTGAGTAAGTCCGTTCACATATTCGAACAATTCCCAACCGAGCCCCACAAGGAGTGTAAGAGAAAGTGAAGTGACGAATATCTTGTTCCGCGTAGGGACGTCTTTCCATACTAATCCAGAAAAAAGGAAGAACCAGACAATGAAGAACCCAACCCCAACTCCTCCGGTAAAGTGGACTAGATTATCGAACCACCATGCGGTCCAATACAGATACAGATAGCTCCCCGCCAGATGAAGGAGCCCCATTATAAAAAAGATCCCAAGCGATAAAAAAAGAAATTTGGACTTCATGTGTGTATTATAACAGATACTAAAAATCCCGACCGAGGTCAGGACGTTTAGTAGGGCTATTTCGGTATACCCTAGTTTTACAACTAGGTGGGTGCCCGCAATGTGAGACCAAGACCTCACATGATATAAGACTCCCTGAAAAATGTTTGCTAGATAATACCTTAAATAGCCCTAATAGAATTATATCGCGACAATCTGAGTTGTGAAGTCCCAAACCTCGGGATAACAGAGTAGGAAATTATTCGAGAATGCCGTCAATGTTCACATCGTAGAGTATCTTCTCCTGGATCGAAGTATATCCGATGAGCTCTTCAGGCTTCCACCAGATCTTGATCTCGCGCTCGGCTTCACTGGGCTTATCTGAACAGTGGATCAGGTTTCTAACCGCTCGACCATCAACGTTCGCCATATCATATGAATCAAGAGTGAAATCTCCTCGGATGGTGCCTACGTCTGAGGTAGTAGGCTCGGTGCCTCCGACTATTTTTTTCACTATATCGACTGCCTTATTCCCCTCAACAACGAACCCAACCACAGGACCCATGGTGAAGTATGAAAGTAGAGCTTCGATGATACCCCGACCATACTCCAAAGCTGATTTGTCTGGGGTGTCTCCCTTGGCCTTAAGCATATCTACAAGCTTGGCTCCTTTTTCTTCACACCACGCATCGTCCTTGCCGTAGTGTTCATCAGCCTTCTCTCTGGTAGGCACCCACATCTTGAGGGCGACTATCTTAAGACCTGTCCTCTCTATTCGACTGATGATCTCTCCTACGAGTCCGCGCTG
>JAZKAE010000009.1:22543-42103 GCA_040389345.1 Patescibacteria group bacterium | reverse complement strand
AACGATATTTCCGTCCTCTGTGATGGCCACTGTATGTTCAAAATGGGCACTCCTGGAGCCGTCTTTGGTCTTTATGGTATATCCATCCTGAGTGATCTTGATGCCCGGCTTGCCGGCATTCACCATAGGCTCTATAGCGATGACCATCCCCGGCACGAGCTTTTCTCCCTTCCCTGCTTTTCCAAAATTTGGGACATACGGATCTTCGTGAAGAGCATACCCGACGCCGTGCCCGACGAGATCTTCGGCCAGAGAGAACTTGGATGCCTTAACCATATCAGTGATCGCTTCGCCGATGTCTCCTATATGATTTCCCGGCTGTGCTGCATTGATGCCCGCCTGAAGGGCAGATTGTGTGACATTCAAAAGCTCTCTTGCTTCATCATCTATCGCCCCCACGCCGACAGTCACTGCTGAATCGGTGAACATACCTTTATGAATGATCGAAAGATCGATCGTGATCACATCTCCTTGCTTCAATACTTTGGGTACTTCATTCGGGATCCCATGAACGATCTCATCATTTATAGAGACGCACAATACCGCAGGAAAAGGGCGTGGTGCGCCTTCTGGTCGATATCCGAGATGAGCTGGTTTATCCCCTCCTTCTCGAACAAGTCGAGCCGCTTCTTCTTCGAGGATAAGAGTCGACATCCCGGGCTCTACCATCTCCGATAGCGCACGAAGAATTTCCGAGTGGCGCTTGCCGCCCTCGCGAAGGATCTCTATGTCTTCTGTTGTTTTAATTTTTATCATAATCGTAGAGAGCGATGATATCACTATGCACCTTCTCGATCGGCTGTTCGCCGTTCACCTCGATGTACGTGTAGTCGGGGTTTGTCTTGTACCATTCGATGGCTGGCACCACATCCTTCTCAAACCAATCAAGCCGCTTGTTGATCTTGGCCAGAGTCGTATCATCCATCCGGCCTCGCGCCAGGAGCCTGGCCTCGGACCATTTTCTCCCAACATTTATGTTGATGACCACAGGGCGGGTTCTCTTGTAGAATCTGATCGCCGTATCGAGCATCTCGGCCTCTGGACGCGAACGAGGGGCCCCATCAAACATAAGATGCATATTATCCTCAAGCTCTTCGAGGAGCACATCTCCCCACATAAGGCCCGCGAGGAACGCCGGCTGAAGCGTACCTTGATCATAGATCTCTTTGGAAAGGTGCGCAGAGAAGGACTTCCCTCTGATAAAGGTCCTGAATTTGTCTCCAGTCTCGACGTAGAGGATCTGGCGCTTTTCGCGATCGAGGAGATTGATGCGATTTCGAATGAGCGTGGCTTGTGTGCCCTTACCTGAGCCTGACCTACCGATGAGGATAATAGTAGTGAGTTCCACTACACAATTGTACCTTAATATTCCTTTGCAGAAACTTGAGCGTCGACTTTCTTCACAAGGTCGATCACTACTGACACGACGATGAGGAGTGCGGTGCCTCCGATCGCGAGTGATTGGATACCTGTAACGGCGCGGAGGATGAGCGGAAGGACTGCGATGAGCCCGAGGAAGAGCGCTCCGACGAGCGTAAGGCGAGTGAGGATTCGAGAGATGTAGTCTGCGGTCGGTGCGCCTGGACGAACACCTGGGATAAATGCTCCAGACTTCTGCAGATTCGTCGAGATCTGATCAGGGTCGAAAGTGACTGCGGTGTAGAAGTAGGTAAAGAGGAACACGAGGAGGAAGTAAGCGATACCGTAGAACCACTGGTTTGCAAGGAGGGCAAGGAGTGTCGCCGAGATGCTCTTGACCGAGGCGACCGAAGAATTGACCAAGAACTGAAGGATCATCTGAGGGAACAAGAGGATGGAAAGGGCGAAGATGATCGGGATGACGCCAGCCTGGTTTACGCGAAGCGGAAGGTACGTAGACACTCCGCCGGTCGAGGAGGCACCACCACGTGCCTGCTTGGCATAAGTGATGGGAATAGGGCGTTCAGCTTCGGTGATGTAGACAACTCCAAAGATCACAATAAGTGTGACCACGACGCCGACGATATAGACCGGGAGAAGGGCCGGAGTAAAGGTGATCTGGAGCTGGGCGATGGTCGCAGGAAGTCGAGAGACGATACCCGCAAAGATGATAAGGGATACCCCGTTCCCTGCTCCAAACTCGCTGATAAGCTCTCCGATCCAGACAAGGAGCATCGAACCCGCTACAACGACGAGAATATCAAGAGCGAAGGCTGAGAATGAAAGATGAGGAAGCACGCCCTGCCTCTGGAAGAGGACGATGAATGAGAATGCCTGAAGGACCGCCAGGGGGACAGAGAGAAGGCGTGAGTACTGTGCAAATCGGCGTCTGCCCGCATCGCCTTCATCCTGATACATGGCCTTCATCTTTGGGACCATGAAGGTCAGAAGCTGCATAATGATAGAAGCGGTGATGAATGGACCGACTCCAAGCATGACTATAGAGAGGGTCGAAAGGCCGCCTCCTGAGAAGATGTTCAAAAGTGAGAGGAACTGGCTGCCATTAAAGAGCGACTGGAGTCGGGCAGCATCGATGCCAGGGATCGGGATGACCGCAAGGATCCTCGTCGCGACCAGAAGTCCGAGGGTGAACAATATCCTGCTGCGCAATGTAGCGTCTGAGAAGACGAGGCGGAGTTTTTCAAAAAATGCCTTCATAGTAGTTAGGCTTTAGGAGCGGCTTTCTTTGCGCGCTTTTCTGCAAGGTGAGCCTGAAGTTCTTGGCCGACGAGCTTTACTTCTCGAGACTTGAACGAGTTTACTCCTCGTCCGCGAAGTTTTGGAAAACGCTTGATGAAATCTCTGAGCTCTGGGCGCTTTTTGCGTCCAGCACGAGCGTTCTGCCCTTTAGTTCCCTTGCCCGAGGTCTTGCCTCGAGTACCGCCGCGTCCAACTTGCTGAGAAGTGACGCGCTTGGTTCTGGCTTTAAGTGTGTGAGACTGCATAAAATTATTTATAGTGAGATGATCGAACTATTTTGAAGGCCTTATCTTCGTGTGTTCGAGCGAAC
This sequence comes from Patescibacteria group bacterium, assembly GCA_040389345.1. Lineage (GTDB taxonomy): Bacteria > Patescibacteriota > Minisyncoccia > Phycocordibacterales > Zambryskibacteraceae > JAIFWN01. The sequence continues at coordinate 39,114 of JAZKAE010000009.1, read as the reverse complement.
GCAATGCTTCGATCGCGACGTATGCATTGTTGATGCTGTTCTTTGAGCGCGACAAGAGCTTTGAAGACACTTCCTTGATGCCCGCGAGCTCAAGAACTGTTCGGATGCTTGATCCAGCAAGCATTCCCTTGCCCGGCGCCGGCATGATCTTCACTCGTGAAGCTGCATACTTGGCTTCGATCTCGTGAGGAATCGACATGTTCGCAGTCGTGTTCACTTTGATCATGTTCTTCTTGGCATCTCTAAAGGCCTTCTCGATCGCAAGAGGAGTGTCCGTCGCCTTGCCTTGTCCGACTCCTACCATCCCCTTTCGGTTGCCTGCGACCACGCAGACAGAGAATGCAAACCTGCGTCCTCCAGAGGTCACTCTGGTCACGCGACGGAGGCTCACGATCTTTTGATCGAACTCTGGCTTCTGGCGAGTATCTCGGCGAGGACCTCGGCCACGCTGACCTCCCTTGCCTCCTCTTCCTCGATCGCCTCGGTCTCCACCTCGTCCGCGGGAACGGTCAAACTCTGGGGCGACTGGTGCTGCAGCAGAAGGAACTGTTACTTCAATGGGAGCATCGATAACTGCTGATTCGGTTGTAATTGGTGTTTCGTCCATTGTTTTAGAATTTAAGTCCGGCTTCTCGCGCGCTGTCTGCAAGAGCTTTTACTTTGCCTGTATATATATATCCGCCTCGATCAAACACAACAGCTTCGATCTTTTTAGACATTGCCCCTTTGGCGATCTCGGCTCCTACCTTCTTTGCATCGGTCCCTGTAGCTTGGGCGAGAGTGACCCCCTTCGTGTCATCGATGATCTGTGCGTAGAGAGCGGTGTTTGACTTGAAAACACAAAGGCGAGGGCGCAAAGATGTACCGGATACGGTTGAGCGTATCTTTTTGTGGTTTCTGTCTCGTTTTTCTTTAGTAGTAGCCATGGTGGATATAAAACTATGCTGACTTCTTGCCCTGCTTCCTCTTGATCACTTCATCACTGTATCGCATACCCTTGCCTTTGTATGGTTCAGGCTTCTTCAAAGCCCTGAGTGATGCTGCAAACTGTCCGACCGCTTCTTTGTCTATGCCAGAGATCGTGATGTTGTTCTTCTCTGCAGTAACCTTGATGCCCGCTGGAATGGGTACGATGACCGGATGAGAGAATCCGAGAGCCAGTTGGATCGAATCTCCCTTCACTTCTGATTTGAATCCGATACCTTCAAGGATAAGCTTCTTCTCAAAGGGCTTGTTCACGCCAGTAACCATGTTCTTCAAGTGTGAAGCGTAGGTGCCCCAGAGAGCTCGAGATTCAAGCGTTTCTCGCTTTGGATGAAGGGTGACCTTAGATCCTTCTACCTTGACCTCGATGATAGGGTTGAAGGTTTTCGAAAGCTCGCCTCCAGGACCTTTGATAGAGACAGTAGTGCCTGAGAGATTGATCTCAGTTTTTGGTGGGAGTTCGATGATTTGTTTGCCGATTCGTGACATAAATATAGAAATTACCAGATCGAGAAGAGAACTTCCCCGCCGAGCTTGTTCTTCTTGGCTTCGCGGCCGCTCATGATGCCTTTAGGAGTAGAGAGTACCAATGCTCCGTATCCGGACTTCACTGGTCGGATCTCCGTAGACTTTTTGTAGACACGCTTTGAGGTCTTTGAAAGTCTCTTCACTCCTTTGATCTTTGGAATGCGATTCTCAAGGATGAGGCCTATCTCAAGCACTGGTCGCTCATTCACCATCTTCTTCTCAACTGACTTCACAAAGCCTTCTGATTTAAGGACGGCAGCAATATTCTCTTTTACTTTAGAAAAAGGAACCACAGCTGTATCTCTGCCGGCATTGCCTGCATTGGAGAGCTGAACGATCATGTTTGCGATAGGGTCCATATTGAAATTACCAAGAAGCCTTCTTTACTCCAGGGATCTTGCCTTCGTTAGCAAGCTCTCTAAAGCAGATTCGGCAAAGGTCGAAATCTCGCATGTATCCGCGTCCTCGACCACACCTAAAACAGCGGTGAGTGGCCCGAGTGCTGAATTTCGGGGTCTTTTTGGATCGTGCGATGACTGATGTCTTTGCCATGTGAATAGAAAACGGCTTCAAAGCCGATGTGCTAGCTTATCATAGCTAATCCATATATTGCAAGACCTTTTAGGGAAGGCTATACTCGACAAGGACGCGACCACCCCATACCCAGGAATAGCCGTGGAACACGCCTTCACGTTCGTCTCTGCCTACTCAAATGAGGTCCTTTTTGGCCTCCTTTTGGCCGGCTGGCTTCTCTGGGCCATCAGCCGCAACTGGAGATGGATTATGAACAAGATCCATCCCGAACCCCGTATTAGGCCTGAGGACATGGTCGCCCACCCCAGATACGACTATTTCCGGTCGTAACCTCCGCCCCCAGGCGGAATTTTTATATGAAAAAACCGGCATTACTTTGCCAGTTTGGGATCAATGTGTTTAACGAGGTTTGCAAGCACTGAAAGAAGGCGGGGCTCACAGAAAGCAAGCTTCAGCCACGTTGAGGGTATCTCTCCGTCTTTCATTTTGCACAGATCACGATAAGCCTGCACAACCACATTGGCTTCGCGATCTGTCAGAGGCCTCCAAGGAGCCACTATGTTTTCCATCCATGTATCCCACATTCTTACCTCCTCGTCTTGTCTAAAACAAAACTACCCCTTTCGGGGCAGTTTTGCAAACGATTACTTTTTGAAAGGAAAACCGAGGTGTTCGAGGAAGTCTTGAACTTCTTTCTTTGACTTCGCGGTAGTAACCACAGTGATGGCCATGCCGAAGACGTCCTTCAATTCTTCATCTGCAGTCTCGGGGAAGATGGTGTGTTCTTTGATGCCGAGGGTGTAATTGCCCATGTCATCTGCTGCATCCCTAGAAATTCCACGGAAGTCCTTGGTTCGAGGGAGTGAGATGTGGATCAACTTCTCAAGGAAATCGTGCATGCGAGCACCGCGAAGAGTCACTTGGTAGCCCACGAGGTCGCCCTGTCGTGATTTAAAGTTTGCGATAGCGATCTTGGCTGTACGAGCTGCGGCTTTCTGCCCAGTGATCTTCCCAAGGCGATCCTCGATAAGCTTGATCTTGGCCTTGTCCTTCACTGATCCAACACCCACAGAGATGACCACCTTCTTTATAGAAGGAGACTGCATGATATTTTTGTAGCCGTGGGTCTTAGACATTCCCTCGAGGGCTGACTTGGTTTTGTGTTTAAGAGTTTCCATATATTTATTCGATACTTGCGCCTGATTTCTTTGATACGCGGACCATCTTGTCCCCTACTTTCTTCATGCCGACTCGAGTAGCCTTCTTTGTCTTGGGATCGATGATGGATACGAGTGACACATGGAGAGGATATGATTTCTCGATGGTCTGGCCCTTGGCACCAGATTTAGTAGCCTTTTTGTGGACCTTGCGGATGTTTACTCCTTCAACGAGAACCTTCATCTCCTTTGGAAGTGCGCGAAGGACCTTCCCGGTCTTGCCCTTGTCTTTGCCTCCTCGCACTATGACTGAATCTCCTTTTTTAATTTTCATAATCTATGTTTGATAACTCACAAGTTCGTTATACGACCTCTGGGGCTAGGGAGATGATCTTCTGGAATCCTCTTTCTCCGATCTCTCGAGGTATCGGTCCGAAGACGCGTCCTGCCTGAGGTTCTTTCTTGCCTTTGTCGAGGATCACGACCGCGTTCTCATCGAAGCGAACATACGAACCGTCCTTTCGTCTGAAAGGTGCCTTTTGTCTGACCACAACCGCATAGAGAACATCCTTCTTCTTCACAGCCTTTCGAGGCTCTGCCTTCTGGATCGAGAGGACAACGATGTCACCAAGCTGCGCGTATCGCTTCTTCGAGCTGCCAAGCACTTTGAAAATTCGTCCGATCTTTCCTCCGGAGTTGTCTGCGATCTCGACGATGGTCTGTGGCTGTACCATAAATAGTTATATAACCTTGAAGGTCTTATCCTTCGATATTGGGCGGGTCTCTGCGATCCTTACCTTCTCTCCGATCTTTTTTGTATTACCAGCGTCGTGTGCCTTGAACTTCTTCTTGTGCTTCACGAACTTGCCGTACTTTGGGTGCTTTTCGTATCGCTCGATGAGGACGACGATAGTGTCCTTCATCTTGTCTGATACGACAACTCCTTCGAAGATCTTTTGTTTTGTAGCTTTAGCTTCCATATTATTTGTTGCGATTGAGCTCCGTCATGATGCGGGCGATATCCTTCTTTGCCTCACGGCCGGCCTTCACATTCTTCTTGGCGCCTGAAGCGCTAAAGCGGAAGTCTCGAAGCACGACTCGCTTGTCCGCGAGGGCCTTCTGAAGTTCTGGAGCGGCCTTGCCGATGTATGAGGTCTTTTTCATAGTAGTTCTATTGGCGAGCGACGATCTTTGTCTTTACGGGAAGCTTGGTGCCGGCCTTTCGGAGTGCCTCCTTGGCCACCGCCTCGGTGACTCCGTCGACCTCAAAGAGGATCCGTCCAGCTCGGACGGCGGCTACATAGCCTTCGAGGTCTCCCTTACCCTTTCCGAGCTTAACTTCTGCAGGTTTTTTAGTATACGGCATGTCTGGGAAAATGCGAATCCAGAGACGGCCGGACTTGCCGATCGATCGAGAAAGCACCTTTCGAGCAGCTTCGATCTGGTTTGAGCGAATTCGCTGAGGAGCCATGGCCTTAAGCCCATATGAGCCGAACGCCACGGTCACGCCGCGAGTAGCAGGCCCTACCTTCAGAGGATTCTTCCTCATCGTGTGCCACTTTCGGAATTTAACTTTCTTTGGGAACAGCATGATAGTAAATATTATTTCTGAACGTTAGCATCCTTCTCGAAGATGTCTCCCTTGTAGATCCATACTTTCACTCCGAGGGTTCCGTACGGCATGATCGCTTTGGTCGATGCATAATCCACGTCTGCGCGGAAGGTCTGGAGAGGAATTCGTCCGAGCTTTCGGTCTTCGGTTCGGCTCATGGTCGCTCCCCCAAGGCGTCCGGCGAGGAAAATGCGGACTCCCAAGACATCGCGGTTAGCCATGACCTTTTCAAGGGTCGACTTCATCACGCGTCGGAATGGAAGACGCTTCTCAAGCCCTTCAACAACCATCTGAGAGACGATCGCAGCATTGGATTCAGGAGAGCGAACTTCTTTGATATCAAGCTTGAGGTCTACCTTCTCATCATAGAGCTTGTGCTTCAAAAGGAGTTTTTTCACATCTTCGCGGAGCTTGGTGGCACCATCACCTTGTCGGCCGATGATCATGCCTGGGCGCGAGGTGCCGATGATGACGCGAAGCGCCTTCTGGCTTCGTTCGATCTCTATATCGGATACAAAAAATCCCTTGAGCTTTCTTTCAAGGAACTGACGAATAAGCACATCCCCTTTGAGGAATTCCTGATATTTACCCTTAGGAGAGAACCATCGTGACTTCCAGTCGCGTAGGATCCCAAGGCGGTGTGAATATGGATGTACTGTGTGAGACATATATAAATTTATTTTTTGGCTTCAGCCTTTTTAGACTTCTTCTCCTTCTTAGGCGCGCCTTCAGCAAGGATCACATTTACGTGAGCAGTTCTCTTGCGAAGCACGAATGCGCGGCCTCGAGACATGGGAAGGCGTCTGTAGAGGATCTTTCCCCCATCGACTCGGATCTCCTTGACCACGAGGTTGTCGAGAGAAAGCTCAAGGTTCTTGGCATTGGCCAACGCTGAAGCAAGGAGCTTCTGCAAAGGTGCCGCCGCTCGCTTGGGTACAAAAGAAAGGGTGACCAAAGCATCCTCGACCTTTTGGCCGCGGACCATGTCAGCTACAACGCGAACCTTGCGAGGAGACTGTCTATAATCAGAAAGTGTAGCTTTTGCTTCGGCCATATGAGTTATTTCTTATCGGCGCTGCCCTTGGCGGCCTTAGCTGCGGAGACTTCTGCTTCCTTTTTCTTCATTTCAAGCTCCTTCTGCATCTTTCCTCCGTGCTTGTTGAACTTCCTGGTGAGAGAGAACTCTCCAAGGCGGTGTCCGACCATATCTTCGGTCACGAAGACCTCGATGTGATCCTTGCCGTTGTGGACACCGAACGTGAATCCGACCATCTCAGGAGCGATCTGTGAAGCCCTTGCCCAGGTCTTAATCACACCGGTAGTTCCGGGTTTCTTGCCTTCGATCTTTTTAAGGACGCGAGGGTCGACGTATGGGCCTTTTTTGCTTGATCGTGTCATGAGAAATAAAGAAAGCTCGCAGGAGCTTCGGGAAATATAGTATAGAAATCAGCCTTTAATGTCAACAAATAAGCTCTATTGGGTAGTAAAAAGGCCGTGAATGAATCACGGCCTTGGACCAAGCTCGGTCCCTTGGAATGGTTACTCCGTCTTGTCCGCGTGGCGGGGCCGCAGAGCGACCCAGTCAGGGATGAGACGAGCCATGTCCGGGTAGACGTTGAACGCCACCCTGACCATACCGACACCGAGGAGCATGCCGCCCTTGGTAAGCGGGCGCAGGCCTCGCTGGCCCGGAAGCTTCAGGACGAAGTCGTCATGCTTCACGTCGAGCCGCGGGGTAGCGCCGGTGGGCTTCTTGGCGTTGCCGAACTCGAGGAAGAGGTGCTGCGGCACGCGAGCCTGGGCCCGATTCGAGTAGGCCCGCCCCTTCCAGTTGTGTCCATCGATCTTGCGACCATCTCCCGTGAAGACGTCGAGCAGGGCTCGGCGATCCGCCTTCGGGAGTTCGGACATGCCGGTCTGGAAGACGAGCATGATCTGCTCCGTCGTACCCATCCCGTTGTTCTCCTTGCGATGGGCTCGGTTCAGGACCAGGCCGCGGTCGGCGAGGAACGTCTCGAGATCGACGAGGTCGACTACGTGGTTGAGCTCGAACAGCTTTCCGAAAAATGGCGCAGGTGATGCCTTGGCATCGGTTTCCTGCAGGGCCACATGTGACATGAAGCGCTCCTCAGATTGAGCTTGGAGTAAAGAACGGATAAGCGATTTGCTTATTCCTTTAGTATTATAGCATACTGACTTTAAAAGTCAAGGAGTTTATATGGCTTAGTATAAGCATACTAGCGCCTAGGAGCCCATACTTTCTCTGATAACCCGACTTCCAGAAGCTTATGGAAATCAAAAGGGTCGATCGAGGTGGGAGCGATATTTTGGGGGTTAGGACCGCCATTTAAAAGAGAATTTGTAGCAGTATCGTAGTACCACTCAGGAACCACAGGGATAGTACCGGGGACTGAGAGGGTTTCTGGTTCTCCTTCAAGAGGGGTTCCTTTGATTTCCCCTTCTTGGATACGAATCAGTACGATCAACGATCGCAGATCAACAGACTGGGTCGGACGAGTCAGGATGTTTACGTGTCCTGAGGAAAGATTGAGGGCCACGACATCATATCCCCCTCCTCCTTTTGAACGGAGGAACCCGGCCATGCTGGTGTTGTCTGTCTGGATAAAAATACACTTGAGTTGTTTGCCATTCTGCCTGACAAAAAATGTATGCGCCTTGCCGTTGGCGAGTTTTTCCTCAAGTTCCTTTGGCATTTCGAAGGCTCGCTTAGCTTCTTCTGCATAGAACGCATCAATGATCGGAAGAATGATCTCGACTACTCGCTCGGGCTTACTTACATACTTTTTATTCAATGAGCCAATGAGACCCGAGAGGCCGAACGCCCTATCCAAGGGATCTGTAGAGATAATTCCCTTGCCATAAAAGTCGTCCCTTTCAGCGAATTGAAGAAGTTTTGTAAGTGCAGGGTTATCTTTCAGGCCGAGATGATCAGCGATAAGGGCGGAGGCGGTAGTCTTGTATGGTTTTGTATGGTGATCGAACATCCCCCCTCCTACGTCGAAGAGGAAAATCCCCTCTTTAGCCAAGCTCGCTTCTGTCTCTCCATCTGGTATGCGAGGGAGAATAATGTATCCTGCCTCTTGTATGCCTGGGAACCTTTCTTCCCCGAAGTGCTTAAGGATAAAAATAGCGATGATGGTGTCCGGCTGTGAACGCGTCGGAAGCGCAATAGCTTTGTATTTCTTAGGAGCCTTGAATTCTTCGATGATCTGGATGGGAGAAGCCTTTCTGAGATCATCTTCAGAAGAGATACCTATGCCGTCGTGCATCTTTTCTTGATTGTCGCTCTTGGAAAACAATGTGATATGAGCGGGAGGAACCTCGAGCGGTACGCCTGTCATCCGACCCACTCGCTCGACGAATCCTCCAAGCTCTGGAACATCGAGGATAGAGATGATGGATTCTCGGTGCTCTTTTATGTCTTTGCCATAGCTTCTTTGTATATGATAGAACGCCTGTTGTTCTACAAAGCTCCAATCCGTCGACTTGGCCAATGCTTCGATCTCATCCAGCACTCCGTCACCCGCTCCGATCTTTCGGATGATATTTTGTCCTGCACCATAGCCAAGGATCGTGATATGGAATTCGCGCTTCAGCTCTAAACCGCGGTTTTTCGCATAGATTCGTACATATTCAGGGACTAAAAGGCCCTCTTCATCTACATGAAGGAGAAGAGTCCCCTTCTCTGAATCAAAAGTGATGGATTCCTTGGATATATTCATAATAAATATGAGTATACAACAAAACCCCCGCGGGCGCGGGGGTTTTGGCTATTCGGGTATTATCTAGCGAATACCGGAGTTAGCGCTTGTCGCTCATTTCTCCGCGAACTCGTTCGATGAAGCGTCCTGCTGCTTCCTGTCCGCCGAGGCCGAATGAAAGGCCGAGAGCAAGAGAGATAGCGATCACGATGCCGGTGAACAAAGTCTGAGAGAAGGCTGCTGCGATGCCGAGCTGTGAGAGTGCGACGAGGATGGTGAAGATCCAGATCGCCCACTTGGCTACGGTACCTGCAAAGTGCGCAGAGGTGATCTGAGCGCTCTTTGCTGCGGTAACTACGATTCGGTCGACAACGTCCCCTACTACACCTCCCACAAGGAGGATAAAGGCTGCGACGATCACGCGAGGGAGGTAGGCGAGAACGACGTCCTGGAGGAATACGTTGACCTGGTTAAGACCGAGAACGTTGAACGCTGCGATGAGGAACACGAGGATCACGAACCATTTGACCAAGCCGCCGATGAAGGCGCCTGAATCGAGGTTCATGCCGCTTCGGCGAAGGAAAGTCTCAAATCCTGCGCGGCGAAGAGCTTCGTCAACACGGAGGGATCGGAACACCTGCCAGATCGCTCGGCCGAAGAGTGCGCCGATGAGCCATCCCAAGATGAGGATGATGATCGCGATAATAAGGTTTGGAACAAAGCTGACAATTCCCAACCAGAGATTCTGGAAAGAAAGGGTCAATACCTGTCCCCATGTAGTCATAATCATATATTCTGGACTGTAGACCGTTACTTATTAATTACCACCCGATGTGGTTATACCCCATTATACACCTCTCATCCCAATAAAAATCAAGGAATGAAAAGACTGTGGATAGGAAAAGCCTATATTCCTAGCCTGTTGTGGATCTTTTTGTGATTGAAATCGAGGATGTCGCGGACAAGCTTGTCGTAGAGGCCCAATCGATAATTGAAATCCGCCGTCTCAAAAGAAGCGTATCTGATCTCTTTACCGAGCTCAGCTTCGATGGATTCGATGGCATGGAGGAGTATCCCCTTCTTCAAATGGTCTCCCACGACGAGGAGATCGACGCGGGCTTCAGGATCATGGAGAAATACACCGGAGATAAGCACAAGCTTGAGTGTTCCTGCGCGAGCAAGCTTTTTTATGAGCTCTTTCTCAGAGATCGGAGTGGCATCGATGAGAAAATGCTCAAGAGGCTTTAGATATCTGTATGTAGTGTTAAGTGTGTACCCTTTTGCTCTCTTTCTGATGAGACCTGCACGGTGGAGATTTCGTATTTCTCGAGCTACGAGCGGACGGCGCTCCTGGGTTCTGTCTGAGACGGTCCCCGCGTCGTAGACCGAGCCAGGATTGAAGACAAACAGACGCATGATCTTGACCTTGGCCTCGCCGCCGAATATCTGAGCTACTGACTTCATGGGGCCATTCTACACATATCCCCTAGGGTACGCTAGCCTCGACCTCAAACCGTGCTAGCATGGCTGTATAGCAATTTAGCGTATTATCTTATGCCTGAATCAATGGAGATCCCTCCGCACATAGACCTCCGAGAACTTACTGAGTATGAAGTTGAAGATCGCCTTACTCCTGACGAGCTCGCTCTTCACAACGAATTGGCGATAGAGCTCAATGAACCCGATGTCCTTGGTGATGATCCAAAGTGGGAGCACTATTATTTTCTTCATAGCAAAGCACTCGGACAAGATCTCGATAAGGCAGCCTAAACAAAAAATCCCCATCGGGGATTTTTTGTTTATTCGAAACGTGAGTGTTACTTGAGTGTAACCTTTCCTCCTGCTTCTTCGACTCTCTTCTTGAGGTCTGCTGCTTCTTCGTTCTTCATATCGGTCTTGAGCATCGAAGGGGCTGCGTCGACGAGGTCCTTTGCTTCCTTGAGGCCGAGTCCGAGGACTTCTTTGACCACCTTGATGACTGCGATCTTGTTGGCCCCACCGTCGGTGAGCTCAACGTTCGCGGTCGACTTTGCATCTTCTGCTGGGCCTGCGGCTGCGGCTGGGCCGGCTGCGGCGACTGCAGTAGCTGAAACGCCGAACTTCTCTTCGAATACCTTGACGAGCTCATTGAGTTCGAGAACGGACATCTCTTCGATCTCCTTTACGATCTTTGCGAACTTCGCAGGAACTGCGACTTCCTTTTCTGCCTTAGCTTCGGCCTTAGCCTCTGTTTTGGTTTCAGGAGCCGGAGCTGCTGTTTCTTCTGCAGCCGGAGCTGCGCTTGTGGTTTCGTCTTCCATAGGAATAAATTTAAATGATTAAGACTTCTTCTCTGCAATCTGTCCGAGCGCTATTGCGAAACGCTGTATCGGAGAATTGATGATGTTGACGAACATGCCTCTGAGTACCGGAGTGGTTGGGATCGTGGCGATACCTTCCATCTCGGACTTCGACATGTATCGTCCTTCAAAGACTCCGCCCAGGATCTTCAATCCTTCTGGGAATTTCTTCTGGAATCCGTAGATCCCCCTCGCTGGAGCGATGAGGTCGTCTGACCAGGCCATAGCGAGCTCTCCTGAAAGCTCGGGCTGTGAACCTGCGAACTTCTCAGAATCGAGCACGCGTTTGGTCAAGGATTTCTTGGCGACTGAATACGACACTCCCTCAGATTTGAGAGCGCGGCGCATCGTAGAAGCATCAGAGACCTTGAGGCCGTGGAAGTTCACGAAGACGAGCGATTTGGCGCTTTTGAGGGCACCTGAGAGCTTGTCTACAATCTCTCCTTTCTTGGCTTTGGATATTGCCATGCTGTTAATGATTAACGAACAAAAAAGACCCATATAAGGCCTCGACGTCCACATATGAAATGGGAGTGAGTGTCCCCGCAAGCGGGGCAAGTCTCGGAAGGGCTTATGGGGTGCCTTCTGTCTACGACCTTACGAGGATTACTGTATAGGAAAACTGAGAAAAGTAAAGCCTGGCTATTTTGGCTCGACGACCACTGCGGTGCCGTAGGCGAGGACCTCGGTCACACCTTGCATGAGCTCTGTAGTGTCGTATTTGAAGCCTATGACGGCGTTTCCTCCCATCTCGGCTGCGTGGGCAAGCATGAGGTCAAAAGCGTCCTCTCGAGTCTTCTCGCAGAGTTCAGTAAGGATGGTGATGTTCCCTCCTACCAGTGTCTGAAGCCCTGCGCCGATCGATCCGATGATCGAGCGAGAACGAACGATGATCCCGCGGGACACACCGATATTCTTTACTACTCTATATGCATCAAGTTCAAACGCCGTCGTCACCATGTCGTGGGGTATTGTTGTCATCTCACTATTTTAACATGTACCAATAAAAAAGCCTGAACGGATGTTCAAGCCAGTGGCGCTGTGTCCGGGTAGCTTTCGGTTTGCCATGTCTCTTCCCACCCAGATGTCGCCGGGTAGCGTCCCCACGAGTCAGACGCAGGGTGCATATTGTCCCGCACCCGATACCACCTACCTCCTCGGTACTTTCTCCAGAACTTGAGATCTGCGAGGACGTTGTCGAGGCACCACCAGATAAATTTGCTCATGTAAATAAACCGGATGAGGGTGATATTCAGAATCTGAAGTTAGAATACCATCATTATAATTAGTGTCGAGTACTAACAAAAATCCCCTTGCGGGGACTTTTTGTTTTATTTCTTTCCAACCTTTCTCCTTCGAACGATGAATTTGTTTGAATATTTCTTTGATCGGCGGGATTTCTGGCCCTTTCCGGTTGGCTTGCCGTAGACAGAGATCGCACGACGTCGTCCTCGGCCCTGGCGGCCTTCTCCTCCTCCGTGTGGGTGGTCTACTGGGTTCTGAGCGGTACCACGGACAGTAGGGCGAATGCCCAGCCATCGTGATCGTCCGGCCTTGCCAAGGTTTGTGAGGCGATTCTCATCGTTTGAAACCTCTCCGATGGTTGCCCAGGCATTCTCCGGAACCTTGCGAACTTCGCTTGAAGGCAACTTAATGTCCACATAACCTCCGTCCTTTGCTGAGACCTCGACGTAGTTACCACCTGATCGGGCGACGCGTGCACCACCCTGAGACTTGAGCTCGACGTTGTAGATAAATGTACCGACTGGGATGTTCTTGAGTGGAAGCTTGTTACCGGGAATAAGAGGAGCATTCTCTGAAGCAACGAAGGTATCTCCTACCTTTACGTTCTTTGGAAGGAGCGCGTAGCGTCTCTCTCCGTCCTTATAGGCAACGAGTCCAATGAATCCAGATCGGTTAGGATCGTATTCAACGGTCTTTACTGTGAACGGAACGTTTGGCTTGTTGTATGTAAAATCAATATCGCGGAAAAGTCTCTTGTGTCCGCCTCCCTTGTGGCGAGTGGTGATCTTTCCGCTGTTGTTGCGTCCATTTGCTCGTCTGAAACCCGAGGTCAAAGACTTCAAAGGTTCAGACTTGGTGAGGAATTTCTTGAATTCGACGTGGGTCGTCTGTCGGTTCGATTTGGTTGTTGGCTTATACCTTTTCATGGCTGTTTATATAACGTCGATCTTATCGTCCTTTTTGAGGTAGATGTAGGCTTTCTTGCCGCCTCCTTTCACTCCTCGCTTGCCTCCTCGAAATACTTTCTTGGTAGGAATGGCAAGAAGTCTGACCTTCAAAGGGGTGACCTTGTATGCATCCTTGATCGAAGCGATGACAGACTTGTGAGTTGCATCAGCAGTGACCTCGAATACATATACTCGGTCCTTGTCTGCCTTCAAAGCCGCTTTCTCGGTAATGCGAGGGCGAAGGAGAACCGTATTTGGCTTGATATGAATAGCGGTCATGTTATTTCTTTGAAGCGACTACTTTCTTTGCAGGTGCCTTCTTTACCTTCTCAGCTTTCATCTTCTTCTCGCCTGAGAAGTAGTTCTTACCTGGAAGGAGGTCGAGTGCAACAGTTGGATTCTCGATAACCACGTACTTGTATTTCAAAAGTGCGAGAGGATGGAGGTTTCGAGCTTCGATCACTTCGAAGTTGCCGAGGTTCCCCATCGCTCGTTCGATGTCGGTGTTCTTTGAAGAAAGGGCAACGACGGCCGAGTTGTTCCTCTTTGAGACGAGGTTTTCAAATCCCTTGATGCCAGCAAATCCTTTCATGAGAGACACGGCGTTCTTTGTCTTTGGCTCGGTCATGCCGATTGAGTCGACGAAGAGGATCTCCCCATCCTTGAACTTGCGTGAAAGGAGCACGAAGAATGCCTTGGCCTTCATCTTCTTTGAGATCTTTCTCTCAAAGTTCTTCTCATTGCGAGGTCCGTGAGTGATACCTCCACCAACCCAGATAGGAGATCGGGTCGATCCGTGTCGTGCACGTCCGGTTCCCTTCTGCTGCCAAGGCTTCTTGCCTCCTCCTCGAACTTCAGACCTGTCCTTGGTGTGGGCGATCGCCTTTCTCTTTGAAGATTCAAGCGAGGTCGCTACTTGGTGAACGAGGTCTGAGTTCCAGTGCAGGCCGAAGAGGTTCTCCGGGAGAGAGATCGAGCTGACCGCTTTTGCATTCTTGTCGTAGACTGTTGCTTCCATGTTAGTTTTGTTTGATCTCAACGAGAGTTCCGCGTCGTCCAGGGACAGCTCCTCCGATCATGATCTCGTGGGTTTCAGGAACGATCTTCACGATCTTTAGGTTCTTTACGGTGACACGGTCGCCTCCCATGCGTCCGGCCATGCGCATACCTGCCATCACTCGGCCTCCGGCTCGTCCGCCTCCTCCGATAGAACCTGGCTCACGTTCGGAGTGCTTCTGCCCGTGAGATCGTCTGCCTCCTTTAAAGCCGTGTCGTTTGACCACACCCTGAAATCCTTTGCCCTTAGAGACTGCTGTGACAGAGACGGTATCCCCTTCTGCGAAGGTGGAGACGTCGAGGATGTCGCCGACGTTTATAGCCTCTCCGTCTTCAAGACGATATTCCTTGAGATGCGCATGCTTTGCGCCCTTCATGTGTCCGAGGAGGGCTTTGGTGATGTTCTTCTCGCGCTTTTCACCGAAGCCGATCTGGGCAGCTTTGTAGCCATCCTTTACCATTTCCTTCACAGCCACGACAGTTGAAGGAGTCGCCGAAAGCACCGTGACCGGATAGGTCAGGCCTTGTTCGTCGAAGACTTGGGTCATCGCAACTTTTTTGGCAAGAAGAAATTTCATGGCAGTTGATTCTACGTGGGGTTCGGGAGTTAAATGAGTTTGACGTCGATGTTCACTCCGCTCGGAAGACTAAGGTTTGTGAGGGACTCGATGATCTTTGGAGTCGGGTTCACTATATCGATGAGCCTCTTGTGTATTCGCATCTCGAATTGTTCTCGCGCGTTCTTGTATACGAATGCAGCTCGGTTCACGGTATAGATCTTTTTCTCAGTAGGCAGAGGGATCGGACCTTGCACTTCCGCATCAAAGCGGAGCGCAGTGTCGATGATCTGCTTTACTGAGACATCAAGGATCTTCGATTCATAGGCGCGAACGCGTATGCGAAGGAGCGACTGGTCGGCAGGCTTTGCAGCCTTTACCTTTGGTGCTTTTTTCTCCTTGGTTGTTTCCTTGGTCATTGTAAGGTGCTAGTGGATTTGCTTAGGCGACGATCTTGGTAACCACTCCGGCTCCGACAGTCTTGCCTCCTTCTCGGATGGTGAAGCGCTGCTGGTCCTCGATGGCGACTGGGGCGACCAACTTCACCTTGAAGGTGACAGTGTCTCCTGGCATAACCATCTCAACTCCTTCGTTCAAGGTCACTTCTCCAGTCACGTCCGTAGTTCGAACGTAGAACTGAGGCTTGTATCCGGTGAAGAATGGAGTGTGGCGTCCGCCTTCTTCCTTCTTCAAGATGTAGACCTCTGCGGTGAACTCGGTGTGAGGAGTAACTGATCCTGGTTTTGCAAGCACCTGTCCTCGGTGGAGGTCTTCTTTCTTCACGCCTCGGAGAAGGATTCCTGCATTGTCTCCAGCCTGTCCTTCCTGAAGCTGCTTGTTGAACATTTCGATACCGGTAACGGTGGTCTTTGAAGTGTCTTTGATACCGATGATCTCGACTTCTTCACCAACCTTCACCATACCTCGCTCAATACGACCAGTAACCACGGTTCCACGTCCTTCGATCGAGAAGATGTCCTCGATAGGCATAAGGAATGGCTTGTCAGTCTCGCGAACAGGGATTGGGAAGTAGGTGTCGAGAGCGTCAGTGAGCTCAAGAACCTTCTTTGACCATTCGTCGTCAGTTCCGGTAGCTTCGAGGGCCTTAAGGGCTGAACCTCGGATAACAGGAGCATTTGCACCGTCAAAATCATATTTCTTCAAGAGATCTCGAACTTCTTCCTCGACGAGGTCGATAAGTTCAACATCAGGAACCATGTCGCACTTGTTCAAGAAGACGATGATCTTTGGAACTCCAACCTGCTTTGCAAGAAGGATGTGCTCTCGGGTCTGAGGCATAACTCCGTCAGTAGCGGCAACCACGAGGACTGCTCCGTCCATCTGGGCTGCACCGGTGATCATGTTCTTGATGTAGTCGGCGTGGCCAGGGGCGTCCACGTGTGCATAGTGGCGAGCGGCGGTCTCGTATTCAGAGTGTGAAAGGGAGATCGTAATACCTCGAGCCTTTTCCTCGGGGCTCTTGTCGATGTCGTCCACGCTTTTTACGGTCGCTACGTTTCCTGCGCGGTGAAGCACATTCAAGATAGCTGCCGTGAGTGTCGTCTTGCCGTGGTCAACGTGTCCGATGGTACCTACGTTGAGGTGGGGCTTTGAACGATTAAATTCTGCCATTGTATTTTAAAGTGAGTTAATGAGACGAAGGGAGCGCGCGAGAACTGTTGCTCTCTTCGGCCCAGAACCGGTAATAAGCGCGCAGTAAAGCCATATACATCTGATTCTTATTAAGATTAGATCTCAAAGAGCCAAACGAACATAGCACATAACGCGTATCGGCTATCTTAGCAGAGGGGTCAAAATAGTCAAGGAATATAAGGCTATAAAAATACCCTAGCGGGGGGGCTAGGGCTCTCGGCGACGGAACATAAGGGA
>JAZKAE010000009.1:4620-22530 GCA_040389345.1 Patescibacteria group bacterium | reverse complement strand
TATAAGGCTATAAAAAGACCCTAGCATGGGGCTAGGGCTCTCGGCGACGGAACATAAGGGATTGGTTATCCCAGGGCTGTCCAGGTTCATCACCGAGGATCTCAAAATCATATCCAGCGGCAGCCAAACGGCCATTCACTATCCGAACATCTTCCTCACGAGTGCGGGAACGGCAGACTTCCGATCGGTCGAAGGCAGAACCTACGACGCCCTGAAGCTGCGGTTCTTCCCGAAAGAAGTCATACATGTCCTCGAATTCATTCTGGCTTGGTCCCGGATTCAGCTTGGGAGTTTGGCCCGGCATGGCACCGCAGTCAGAAACGCCCGTGTAGTTAGAAACTTCGTCAGGTCCATCGTACATTTGTACCTCGCGGGTTAGGTTAGGTGGTCTGGCGACTACTCTACTCAAACTCTATATAAAAGAAAAGCCCCGCAGGAGTACGGGACTTTTCGTCTCGTACCCTGCGGGGTGGTGTGTCAGGCAGCAGCTCGGTTGCCCCGGCCGCGCGTATCCTTCTTTGCCTTCCCCTTCTTCTTGTCCTCGGCCTGCTTGCGGCGCCCTGCGCTCGAGGATCGGATCTGCGCCCGGGTCAATCGATTACGACGTACACGACGGCGTTCGGCTGGAACCTCGGGGTTGAAGCGTTCGACGAGCTCGACCAGCTGGATGATGAACTTGCCATCTGGGCTCCGATAGAGCTTTCGTCCGAAGATGCACGCATAGTGCTCGCCGTTCATGCGGGGCTGGATACCTGCGTACTTGTCGGCGACGTAGAGGGTGGTGACCTCGGTCGTCTTGTCGTAGAGACGGCACTCCCACTGATCCGCGCCCGTCGTGGTATTTCGACCACGCATGAACTCGAGATCGATGTCCGTGTACTCGACGTCTTCCGACTCCGTGAACTCGGCCACCTCGGTCGCGATAGCGCTACCCGCCTTGCGGAGGATCGTACCAGTCGCCGAGCCGGTCATCGGCCCAGTGTCGTACTTGAACTCGCCGTCAAGGCGCACGAGGTACTTCTGGCCCTGGAATGCGACGAGTCCGTCGGGAGTTGCCGTAATGGTCATCAGAACACCAAACAAGTTGGCGTATCCGAGGACATTCTGGCCAGACCGGGCGAAATTTGCCTCGATCTCGACGGGCTCCTTGAACTTACCTTTGACTGACGTCACGTGCGCCTCTGGCTATTGCCGGGGAAGGGTTTAAAATAACAACTATCAGTATAGTATCACACTGTGTATTAAAAGTCAAGGACTACCTCCTCTATCTCGCTCCTCGGGATCTAAGGAAATCCTGAATGGTCATGCCAAGCTCAGCATCTGTGGGCTTCAAGCCATCAAGCGCAAGAGCCGCCTTGACTGATTCTCCCTCTGCACCAGCATCGGCGATCTTGTTCATAGCCTCCATTACCGTGGTATGTGCTGGATCCAGTGATGCAAAGGCCTCAAGTGATACATTAGACACGGGATCAAAGTGAAGAGGTGGGACCTCAGAAAGCGGAGCTGCGTTCGCCTCAACCGAAACTTCAGGGGTATGAGCGATAGTAGGTCGTTCCCCCAAGCTCTGAACCTTTTCTAATTTTTCTTTGATGAGATCCGAGACCGTGTAGGTCGGCTTTGAGGTGACTTCGAGAGGCGCGTGAACCTCTCCTCCAGTACTATCGATATGCACCGCTTCAGGGGCTGCTTCGACCACAGCTGCATGCGGTAAGGTATCGACTGAGACATCTGCTCGAGTTTCCATTGCTACTGCCTGGACGTCTGCCAACTTATCCCATAGCCGATAAAGGGAGGTTCCTATTGTTTCGATCGTCGCCGCTGCTACCGCGGTCTTCCCTGCAAAGCGTGCATAGCGGGCAACCATAGCAAGCTCATCGACAGTTCCATACTGAGTGACTATCTTGTCGAGCTCGGTGAGCATTTTTTCTTGTTTGGAGAGCAAAGCTTCGGTCTTTAGATCCTTTTGTGATTTCGTGAGTTTGGGATCATGCTCGATCTTAGTGATCTTTTTGTTCAATCCTTCGAGCGTTTTCTCGACTTCCATGTTCAAGATGCTTTGCATAAATGAATTTGCTTCAGCCGGATTCAACTTCCCTATTCTTTGCATAAGGTCCGCAGGCAATCTTTTTCTGTAGGCATTTTTAAGATCTTCTGCGCTTACCGCCCTGCCTCCGGACTCGGCTTCAGCTATATCAAGCACCTTATATGCCTCTTCTTCCGCTGATTTGAGATCTGCCACTCGAGTTTTATTTTTTACTTCTTCATTCTCCGTGCGAACCTCAAACGCTGCATCCCCTCCTCGAGCTACTGCCGCTCCGATAGCCATCACACCTCGCAGAGGCGAGCCGATGATGTTGCCTCCGAAATCCATAGCAATGCGCCCATATTTCATCACGTTCCCAAAAAGTGATGCGGCATTCGATATATGGGCAGTTTTCCCGTGCTTTGCATCTATCCCCTTTTGATAGGCTGCTTCTGCATCTTTATTAAAAGAATCTCTAACAGCAGCACTCCATTTATACACAGCTCCATCCTTGCTCCCGAGCATTATTTGGTTATCTGGGTTAAAGAATCCTGCGAGCATCCTATTCTTTTTCTCTTCAATACTAAATCCTATGCGGTTGAGTCCAAAGCCTATCTTTTCCCTCTCAGGTTCGGGAGTAGCCTCTATCTCCTTCTTCACTTCCTCTTCTTCTGCAGTAAAATCTTGCTCGGTTTCTTCTTTCTTCTCCACTTCTTCTACAGGGGGTTTCTTTCCCATCAATTTTTCCCACATGCTTCTGTGCGCAGTGGGTCGAGGCCGAGGCACTAAGATCTTGAAGTCTTTTTTCTCTTCTACCGGAGACGCTCCTTCGTGAGTCTTTAGATCTCGTATTAAGTCGAGACGATCTTCTATTCTGTCTAGCATTTTCGAAGATTGTTGAACCACCGAGGATAGTCTCAGCTGTTCAAGCCACTGTTCTTCTCCAGCCAAGTCCTCCTCATGAAGGGGCCTGTTCAAAGTTGACCATGCATAATTCAAATACCTTTCTTCCGTTGACGAAGGTTCTCCATGATCTAGAGGTGGAACTATCTCCTCTGGGGTTGTATTTTCTTGCGACTTAAAAGATTCCATAGCAGAAATTATTGGACTAAATATAACACAAAAGCCCCAAGTGGGGCTTTTGAAGTTTCAAAATTTCTTGGGTTACGCGGCTTTGACTCCAGTTCGTTGTTCGATAATGGTTGTGGCCACGTTCGTAGGAACAACCGCGTAGTGATCGAACTCCATGGTGCTTGATCCACGGCCTTCAGTCATCGAACGGAGGTTCGTGACGTATCCGAACATCTCAGACAATGGGACCATGGCTCGGATGACTTTCAATTCATTGCGATCTTCCATAGCCTCGATCTGTCCACGCTTACCACTGAGGTTTCCAGTGATGTCTCCCATGAACTTCTCTGGGACCACTACTTCAACTTTCATGATCGGCTCAAGTATTACAGGCTTTGCCCTTCGAGCTGCTTCTTGGAATGCCTGTGATGCGGCGATCTTGTAGGCGATTTCAGAGGAGTCCACATCGTGGTATGAACCGAAATTCAATTCTGCCGAGATGTCGGTCATCTTGTAGCCGGCGAGGATTCCTCGCTCCATTGCTTCCTTGATTCCCTTCTCCACGGCTGGGATGAACTCCTGAGGAATAACTCCTCCTTTAATATTGTCGATAAATTCAAATCCTTCTTCTCGATGAGCGTTCTTTGGAACCTTTTCTTCTGGATCATACTCTGGCAGAGGCTTGATCTTGATCTTGACGTGGCCATACTGACCCTTTCCTCCGGTCTGCTTGATATATTTGTTCTCAACTTCTGCTTCGCCTTGGATGGTTTCCTTGTACGACACCTGAGGCTTGCCAACGTTAGCTTCCACGCTGAATTCTCTTTTCATGCGGTCAACGATGATCTCAAGGTGAAGTTCACCCATACCCATGATGACTGTCTCTCCGGTATCTTGGTCAGACTTGATGCGGAAGGTTGGATCTTCATCTGAGAGACGCTTGAGAGCGAGACCCATTTTCTCTTGATCGGCCTTGGTCTTTGGTTCGATACGAAGGGAGATAACCGGTTCTGGGAAGGTGATCTGGTCGAGGATAATTGGATTGGCTTCGTCACAGAATGTATGTGAGGTCTTTGCATCCTTGAGTCCTACGGCTGCGGCAATCTCTCCGGCGAACACTTTCTTCACTTCTTCTCTCTGATCTGCTTGGAGGCGGACGATGCGCCCGAGGCGCTCTTTCTGCCCTGTAGTTGAATTGTATATGTATGAGCCTGATTCGATGGTTCCTGAATAGACACGGAAGAAGGTCAGCTGTCCGACGAATGGGTCTGCCTGGAGCTTGAAGGCAAGGGCTGAGAAAGGCTCTGCGTCTGATGCGTGTCTCTGTATCTCAAGTCCGGTATTTGGATCAATGCCTGTGATAGGAGGGATATCAAGCGGAGATGGGAGGTAGTCGACGACGGCGTCGAGCACAAGCTGTACTCCTTTGTTCTTCAAGGCTGACCCGGCCATAACTGGGAAGATCTTGTTGTCGATCACCGCCTTTCTGAGGTTTTCCTTTAGGACCGCGATGTCGATCTCCTTGCCCTCGAGGTACGCGTTCATAAGCGCCTCATCGTTCTCAACAATGCGTTCGATCAATTCTCCGCGATACTTCTCTGCATCAGCCTTGTAGGCATCCGGAATCTCCTTTTCGATAACCTGGTTACCCATGTTGCCTTCGAAGTAGTAGGCCTTCATCTTGAGGAGGTCGATCACTCCATCATGCGCATCCTCTTCTCCAATAGGGATCTGGAGTCGGACAGCTTTCTTTGAGAGTCGGTCGAGGATTGATTTATATGAGCGCTCGAATGATGCCCCTGTTCGGTCGAGCTTGTTGATGAAGCAGATGCGAGGCACGTGCGCTTCTTCTGCATAGCGCCAGTTGGTCTCAGATTGAGGTTCCACTCCGGCCACGCCGTCAAAGACGACGACGGCTCCGTCAAGCACGCGGAGTGAGCGCTTCACTTCCACGGTGAAGTCGATGTGCCCAGGAGTGTCGATGACATTGAAGCGATACTTTCGTTCCTTCTTAGCTCGCTCAGCATCTGCAAGGTAGCTTGGTCCCCAGAAACAGGTAATAGCAGCCGCAGTGATAGTGATACCTCGTTCTCGCTCCTGTTCCATCCAGTCTGTGGTGGTCTCTCCTTCATGCACTTCCCCGATCTTGTGCTGGGCTCCAGTGTAAAAGAGCACGCGCTCAGACGTCGTGGTCTTGCCCGCGTCGACGTGGGCGACGATCCCGAAGTTTCTGACCCTCTCAAGTGGATAATCTCTCTCCATAAATGTTAAATAATTTTAATTTTTATATACAAACAAATCCGGAACATTTCCGGACTCAACCGACGAAAATTACCAAGCGAAGTGAGCGAAGGCCTTGTTGGCTTCCGCCATCTTGTGAGTGTTCTCGCGCTTCTTCACTGCTTCTCCTTCATTGTTTGAAGCTGCGATGATCTCTTCGGCGAGCTTCTCGTGCATTGGCTTGCCTTTCTTTGAACGAGCTGCGTCGATGATCCATTTCATGGAGAGCTGCTGGCGTCGTTCTGGGCGAACTTCTCTGGGGATCTGGTAGTTGGCACCTCCGACTCGTCGGCTTCGAACTTCCATAGTAGGGCCCGTATTCTTGAGAGCGAGTTCAAAAAGCTCCAGAGGATCCTTTACTTTGGCTGTTTCTTTTATAGTATCGAGAGCTCTATAGACGACTGCGCGAGCAGTGGTCTTCTTGCCTTCAAGCATCGTGTAGTTGATGAACTTGGCGACCTTTTCTGATTCATAGACTGAATCTGGGACGATCGCTGGTTTTGATTTAAGTTTTCTTCTCATTTGTTTTATTGCTCGTAAACTCGCAGATTATTTTGCTTTAGGTCGCTTAGCCCCGTATCGACTTCGAGACTGGCGTCGCTTGTCTACTCCCTGAGCATCGAGGAGGCCTCGAACGATGGTGTAGCGGACTCCGAGGTCCTTTACACGTCCTCCGCGGATAACCACTACTGAGTGCTCCTGGAGGTTGTGGCCCATTCCTGGGATGTAGGCGGTCACTTCCTTGCCGTTTGAGAGGCGAACACGGGCGATCTTTCGGATAGCAGAGTTAGGTTTCTTTGGGGTCTTTGTGGTCACTTTCGTGCACACACCTCGCTTGAAGGGAGAGTTGAAAGAGACCGGGCGGTTCTTGATGGTATTAAACCCCGTCGTCAAAGCGACCGCCTTGGACTTCCTGGCGGTTTTGGATCGCTTTCGCTTAACCAACTGATTTATCGTTGACATTAGGGCTTCTACTTTAGCCTATAGGCTGAGCCCCGTCAATAGCCTAAAGAGATGACCCACAACCGGAGAAACGAACCCCCAGGCATAAAAAATAAAGAGGAGGACCAAGATAAACCCGTATCTCTCAAAAAAGCCCCGCATTTCATACATTTTCTCTGGAAACAGAGCAAAAAGGAGCTTAGACCCATCCAGGGGAGGCAGGGGGACAAGATTAAAGACCATAAGCACGAGGTTTACTAAGACGATCATTGCTGTGATGTCGACGAATCCTTGGTTTCCTATCCCGTGACTCAAGGAAAATCGCAGAAAAGAGCCAAACACAATAGCTACAAAGAGGTTTGAGGCCGGGCCAGCAAGCGCGACGAGTGCTTCAGGCCACCTGCCAGGCTTCAAGTTATATGGATTGTATGGGACAGGCTTTGCCCAGCCAAAGATGAAACCGCCCGTAAAATAGGCAACCGCCGGTACAAGAAATGACCCGACCGGATCGAGGTGCTTCAACGGATTGAGAGTGAGCCTGCCTTGAAGCTTTGCAGTCGGGTCCCCCAAGTAGTTCGCCATATACCCATGGCTAACCTCGTGGATCACGACAGACATGATGAGGATGGCGATTTGAAAGACAAAAGTGATCTCCATTGAGAGACAGTATATCAGTTGCTTGTTTATGTTTATATGGTAGGATATCCCGACTATGGCAAAGATTTGTCCGGTAACCAAAAAGGGCTCAATGATGGGTGGAGGCTACTCCAACAGGACTCGTGCTACCCAGTTCAACCCAACCGGAATGGCCCGAAAGTATACTAATCTTCAGAAAAAGAGGATCTACATCCCTGAATTGAAGAAAACTATCACTCTCACCCTCTCGACCAAAGCGATCAAGACTATCCAAAAGCGAGGAGCGCACTCAGTCCTCAAAAAAGCAGGTATCATCTAAAAACTGGCTCCGGCCAGTTTTTGTTTTGATTGTTTATATAAAGCGTGATATTACAATTGCAGAGCTTGAACAATTCACCCGGAGGCGCATGAAGAAGTCACCTGTCGTCACAGCCGTAGTCATCGGACTTTTCCTCGGCTTGCTCGTCAAGTCACTCCCCTCTACAAAAGAACCGCGAGAATTCGCGGAGGAGATCGAAGGCGAGCCGAGTTTCATCGGCTAAACAGAGCTCAGGCGTATGCCTGAGCATTTTTATTTAAGCAGTAGTGCTTTTCCATCCGTCTCAAATTCGATCGTGCCGCGTTCTGCGGTGGATAAAATTTTTGCCCCGACCTTGTTCAAGGTATCAAGCGTTTCTTTGTGCGGATGCCCATATGAATTATACTTGCCCGCAGAGATGATCGCGTATTCAGGGGCTACAGCTTCAGCATATGGCACCGAGGTAGAAGTGCGTGATCCGTGATGGCCCGCTTTTAAGACGATGCTTTTTAAAATATCTGGATCAAGTCCAAGAAGAATATACTCGGCTTTCTTAGTAGAGTCACCAGTAAGGAGGAAAGATTCATCTCCATATACGAGCCTCGCCACGATCGATGCATCATTTGTTTCCCAACGTGAGACGTCAGTGTTTGGGAAGAGTATCTCAAGCCTCACCCCATCTCCAAAATTCACCACCATACCGCGCCTGGCCAAGAGGTGCGGAATGCCTTTCTCATCGATCCTCCGGTGCAATTCATCATCTACCTTGTTTGGAGATTCAACACCGGGCTCAAGGAAGGCTCCCACATCAAAGCGAGATATGACTTCGGGCAACCCGCCGATGTGATCAGAATCTGGATGAGACTCGATCACTATGTCTATTCGCTTATCGCCAAAAGGCATGATCTTTCCAAGCTCGGTCAGCACTTTTGCATTCGGCCCGCCGTCCAAAAGTATTCGTCCATGCGTCGGTGAATCAATAAAGATCGCGTCCCCCTGGCCCACATCAAGAAAATACACATGCAAAATATGTGAAGGCTGTTTCTGCCACACCGCGGTCCACACCGCGACCGACGCAATGAGAAGCGCTCCTAATAAAAACTCCCTCCAATATCGTTTGAAAAGCTTCACCTATTCATTATATAAAGAAAAAGACCCGGGTTACGGGTCTTGTCTGCGATCACCCTGCCTGCGATCACCAGACCTACGATCCTCCCTCCGTCGCCTGTCTTCGACCATGTGTCGATGGTCACGATGATTCTTGACCTGATCTACTGAATCACCAGGACAGACGTAGTAGACCACCTCACCTACCCGGACTTTGACCTGCGTCTTCGCTTCATTCACAAAATGAATGATAGAAGCAAAGGTTTCGGGATCATCGAGAGAGCCCTCGATGGTGATATAGTCTGGGGCATAGATCGACAGCATTGATTCCTTCTTCATGCTACACCTGCGTCGGTGAAGGTTCTGCGTACCTGTTTGTCTACCCCTATATGTACCACACTGATACGCTCATGCAAGTATGTGGGCTCAAAAACAGTGTATAATAAAAGCCTAAAAGTAGCCCTAATAATATGAAGATATTTGAAGAACAGAAGTTTAATATCCCTGAACTTAAGGGAATTTCACAAAAATCGGTCGAGGATCACCTCAAGCTTTATGCTGGATATGTAAAGAACTACAATGCCCTCTTCGCAGAGATGCAAAAGCTTTCTGGTGCAGAGAACCCTCTCGCCCATTCTGAACTCACCAGACGTATGTCATTTGAATTCGATGGCATGCGACTTCATGAGATCTACTTCTCCCAGTTTGAAGGTAGTCCGACCTCACTCACCACAAGCGGCACATTTGAATCAAATGTGAACGAACAGTTTGGATCTATTGACCGCCTTAAGGGAATCATTAAAAACATCGGCATGATGCGCGGTCCAGGTTGGGCACTCTTGTACTGGGATCCAAAGACATCACAATTCCTGCTCGGCTTCTCAGAGGAACAACACGTGGGTCACTTTGTCACTCTCCCCGTTCTCCTCGCTCTCGATGTGTGGGAACATGCATACCTCCTCGATCAAGGAGCAGCTGGTAAAGGCGCATACATCGATGCTTTCTTTGAGAATGTTAATTGGAAGGTTGTGGAAGCAAACTTCGCAGCCGCACAACGATAAGGATAAAGACCAGATAGCTAAGCACAAGAAGCCACCCAGACAGGTGGCGTATGTGTATAACTGCCCATGAAAGATTGCCCAGGATATGTGCCACATCGAGAATATAGGCGAGGAACACATGAGAAACATATGCAAATGGGAGAGCGATATACAGATGAATGAACGCAAGGAGAGTCGCTACAAATCCGACAAGCATGGTGAAGGGTACAAACACAAGGATCAATATATTTGAGAACAGTGAGACGATGGAAACATTACCCACTGAATACATGAGGAACGGAAGAACTGTAAGCTGAGTGGCGACCGTGGTCGAAAGCGTCGACCGTATCCCCCACTTCACCGTCACGCGATCGAGATATGTTGCGGTGACCGGCTCGACGTAGACAAGCGCAAGCACCGCAAGGAACGATAATTGAAACGACGGATCAAAGGCTAGGATCTTCGGATTCAACAAAAGCATGAGAAACCCCGCTCCAAGGAGTGCGCGAGGCACAGAGTACGTTCGACCAAGCGATCTGCCGAGAAGGACAATGAGCGCCATGATCGCCGCTCGTACGACAGTCGCTGTCGCTCCAGTCATGAGAGTGAAGAGTATAATGCCAATGCTTGAAACAAAAGCTGCTCTCCTAGTGCCCAGAAATCCGAGGAGCAAGAGAAAGAACTCAGCGATTATCGTGATGTTGTATCCTGAGAGGACAACAATGTGCACTACTCCTGCCCGCTTAAATTCATCGAGGATCGAAGCGGGCAAGGCTTGTTTGCCAGAGACGAGGAGCCCTGCGAGCAAAGATGATTCGGGTTCTGGGAGAATACTGTTCATTCTACGTGTGAAAGCGGATTTAACGTGCAAGAGAAAGGCTTTGATAGGATTCCCCTCTTCGGATCCAAGGATCTCGACCTTAGAGAAGCTCTCTGTGTAATAAATGTCATCCTTGGAGAGATAGGCCCCGTAGTCAAAAGTTTGCCCATTATCTTCCACGATCATTCCAGGCTTCTGTAGCTTGCCAGTGACCGCGACTTTGTCTCCATAAGATACCTGCGTGAGCAAGGGCGCACTTATAAGTACTTTGTCAGTGTCCGTCTCTAGTACAAAACGAAGATCATTCTCCCTGTTCTCCGGCTCGCTCACCACTACTCCCTCGATCGTGCTCGTTTTTTCTACCTGACTTTCGAGAACTGGATCTAAGGCATGAAAATCTTTTATATCAAAGCGGAGTATGCCAATTCCCAAGGCAGCTATGCTTAGGCAAATAAGCAGATTCCTCTTATCCGCCGTATACATTGCTACTCCAATGAACACTACAAACAAGGCAATGAGCGGCGAGACAGAGAGAAATGAGGCAACAAGTACCCCGCATATAAAACTCCATAGGAAAATAAAAACGAACCTCTGCGGGTCGTTTGTGAATTCTTTATAACGTCTTTGGAGAGACAGAAAAAGATATTGTGTATTCATGCTCGGGTCCATCATAAAGAGGCGGGTACCCTCCATCAGCAAACTCTGTGGCGATTACGTCGCACCTTTCATTCGCATCAACTCCAGCATGTCCTGGGACGACGATCCATTTGATGTCTTTACCCCGAGATACTTCGATGAGTTCCTGCCAGAGATCTTGGTTCAGCACGGGCTTTCTCGCTGCTGTTCTCCAATTGTTCTTCTGCCAGCTTTTCACCCAGACAGTGATGCCTTTCACTATATATTCAGAATCGGTATGAAGGTGAATAGAATCTCCGACGGCATTCTTCAGCCCTTCGATGACTGCTCGGAGCTCCATCCTGTTGTTCGTGGTCATATTCTCTCGACCGCCGAGCTCTGTAACTGTACCCTTGCCGGCAACGATGGCTGCCCATCCGCCCGGTCCAGGATTCCCCTTTGAGGATCCGTCAGTGAATATTGTGATCATATTTCTATGATATCAACTATCCGAAGCCTTAGCTCGGGGCGGTTTCTAAAATAAGATTTTTCAAGGTGGGCGAGAACATGTACCTTGTTGCCGGGCTCGAGTGGGACGCCGATCGAATCGAGGGTAGTGAAGAAAGAGATGGCCTTCAGATCTCTCCCCTCAGGAGATTTGAGGATCACTTCAAGGTGACCCCCGGTCTTCCCGAAGTTTTTGGCACTCTTCACCTCTGCACTGATAGTAAAAATAGGTTTTGGATTTCCTGTACCGAACGGTGATAACTTCTCGATAGTGCTCCATAGCTTTTCTCCAATATGCGAAATGTCGATGTGGTGAGCTTCGCTCTCAAGCTTGCCTTCTCCTTCTTCAAGGTTCTCTATCACCTTGGACAATTCTCCTTCGAGACGAGCGACGTTTGGAAGTGTGAGCGAGAACCCTCCCGCTCCAGCATGTCCGCCGAATTCTATAAAACACTCGGACGCCCCGGACATCAGTTCATGAAGATGATAGCCGTTGTACGACCTGCACGAACCCTTGAGCGTCCCATCCCCATCCCTACCCCAGACGAACACCGGGCGCGAGTATTCTTCAACCAAGGTGTTGGCTACCAATCCGAGAAGTGACGGCCTCCATTCAGGATTGCCTATGACGATCACTTTGGGCAGGTCTTGTCTCGTCGCCAAATGCGCCTTGGCTTCTTTGACCAAGCTTGCGACCACGCCCTTTCTCTCATTGTTGATGGTCTCAAGGTGGAGAGCGAGCTTTTCTGCTTCAAGCGAGTTCTGTGTTGAAAGCAGCCTGAATGCATCTTCTGGCTTCCCCATCCTCGACGCAGCATTGATGCGCGGAGTGATCATAAAGGCGATGTCGTCCTCGGATATGTGCGACTGATCCATGTTCAACTTTTTAAAGAGCGATGCGAGCCCAGGACGCGGAGATTTTCTGAGCACATCAAGTCCATATTTAGCAAAGATCCGATTCTCCCCGACGAGAGGCACCATGTCTGAGAGCGTGGCGATACCCACCATGTCGAGTGACCACTTCTCCATTCCTTCCTTAATGCCGAATCGTTCTTTGAGAAGGATGGCTTGGACAAGCTTGAAGGCCATGGCTGCTCCGCAGAGTTCCGGAAAGGGGTACGTAGAATCTTTTCTCTTGTGGTCGACGATCGCAAAGGCTTCTGGAAGTTTGTTCCCCGGCTCATGATGATCGGTGATGATCACATCGACCCCCTTCTCATTGGCATACTCGACCTCCTTCACATCGGCGATCCCGCAGTCGATGGTGACCAAGAGTTTTGCCCCCTTCTCGACCGCCGCATCGATCGCATCGCAGTTAAGTCCGAACCCTTCATCGTGTCTATGAGGGATATAAAAAGAGACATTCTCGTACTTTGCTCGCTGGAAAAAGTCAGAGAAGACCACCGCACCCGGGATCCCGTCTGCATCATAGTCTGAGAAGACCATGATATGCTCCCCGCTCTGCATAGCATCGATCACTCGGTCCCTGGCCTTCTCCATATCAGGCAAAAGCATCGGGTCGTGAAGCTTTTTATAGTCAGGGTGGAGAAAATCCTCCACATCCTCTGCCTGAAGATCTCTTTCAAGAAGCAATTGTTGAAGGATCGTATCGAGTTCGGATGGCGACATCCGGCTATTCTACCATGCAGAGCAAAGGCTAGACGTAGTATGATATACAGATGAGAAAAACCGACAAAAAAGGTTTACGCAAAGGAGAAGCGATAGAAGGACTCGTGCTCCTTGGTGCCCTTTTTATCATCATTTTTGCGTTCATCATGCCCAAGAAAGGCCCCCCGGCACAGGAGAGCATTCCCTCTCTTACCGGAGGCAAGTCAGCAGCATGGTCGACAACTGGAACTTCTGCCTCCTCAGTCCCAGGGAGCGCAGGCTCTGGACTTTCCCTATATAAAGGCAACGCGGCGTACGAATATAATCCTTCAAGCGAATATATCGAGATCGAGAATAGAGGGAACGCCTCGATCGATATCACTGGCTTTAGGCTCAAAAACGCAAAGGACGCAAAGACATACCAAGTCGGTTCGAACGTTCAGCGCTTCACTTCAGATATAGCAGAAATACCCCAGGGATCGAGGATCATCCCGGCTCGTACGCTTGAGAACATCATCTTGAAGCCCGGAGAAAAGGCGGTGATCGTTTCCGGACCGGCTCCACAAGCGTCTCCATATAAAGTGTCGAGCTTTGAAGAGAATTCGTGCACCGGATATCTTGCAAACACGAGCGGATATTCATTCAATCCAGGTCTTTCGCTTAACTGCCCACTCCCCAGACAAGAGGCTGGGTACGCAAATCTTGATCGTGGATGTCAGGATTTCTTGAACAATTTCCAATCATGCCATATTCCTACCTACAACGGGCTTGATCGCAGAAATCAGTCATGTGTCGACTGCGTAGATGGGACCAATACGCTTACCAGTTCGTGTGTTGCTTTCATCAAAAGCCATTTCAACTATTCATCCTGTCTCACGAACCATCAGGATGATCAAGATTTTAGAGACGGAGTATGGAGAGTGTACCTCGGCCGCCCATGGGAGATGTGGGCCAAAGATCGAGAAACTATTTCTCTCTTAGATCGTTTAGGAAACGTGGTCACCTCATCATCATATTAAACATGAACGACTGCATTTTCTGTAAAATAGTTAAAAAAGAAATCCCTGCAGAGATAGTATATGAAGATACAGATTTTCTTGCCTTCCTCGACATCCATCCAGAGTCGCCCGGACACGTGCAGGTCATCCCCAAGGCGCATGTGCGGTGGGTATGGGATGTACCCAATGTTGGAGAGTATTTTGATGTAGTAAAAAAGATCGCAGTGGCACAACGCAAAGCCTTTAATACAGAGTGGGTTCTTTCAAAGATCGTCGGGGACGAAGTGAAACATGCGCATATATGGGTCTATCCGGATTGGAATGTGACGGGAGACAAAGAGGACCTTAAAGGAAATGCCGAAAAGATACGGGAAGCTATAGCTTCTTAAGCGCGTCGATGCCGGGAAGGCTTCCCTTAGAGAGAAAATCAAGCATAGCTCCCCCGCCGGTTGAGATAAATGAGAATTTGCCAAAAAGTCCGAGCTCTTTGATAGTTGCCAAGGTGTCTGCTCCACCGACGATCACCTCTCTCTCGCTCTGGCCAAGCATGCGGGCAAGGGCAAGCGTCCCCTCCTTATAGCCCTTTTCATAATTTCCAAGAGGCCCGTTCCAAAGGATAAATTGAGAATCATGGATCTTAGCTTTGAGAGTTTCGAGGGTCTTTGGTCCGGCATCCATAATGATGTCATGCTCGAGGACATCAGCAGGCAGGATAACGATATCCTCGTCTGCACGCTTTACCAAGACATCCTCTGGAAGCATCACTTTGCCCGAAGCAAATTTCTCCTTAAGAGCATACTCCCCTTCTGAGACGAGAGAATCTCCAATGGGGCCCCCCATCTCCACAAAGAAGTTGTGTGCTAGTGCCCCGCCAACAAATATCGAATCAGCGACAGTGATGAACTTTTCTATGAGAGGGATCTTGGTATCGAACTTCGCACCTCCAAGGATAAAAAGGAAGGGGCGCTTTGGATAAAAGGCTTTGGAAAGACGCTTTACTTCTTCGGTGAAATGAAGACCTGCAAATCCTGGAAGGAGCTTGGGGATCCCGATGATCGATGCGTGTTCTCGATGAGACGCAGAGAAGGCTTCATTTATATACATATCAGCAAGTTCAGAGAGGGCGACTGCAAAGGCGCGGTCATTGTCTTTCTCTCCATCGTGCTTCCTGAGATTCTCAAGCAGTATCACCTCTCCTTCTTTCATGAGTGAAATGGTCTTTTTTACTTCTTCACCGATCGTCTCATGAGAGAACGAGAGATCAAGAAGTGAATTTGCATGATTGTATACAGCCTCAAGGGATTCAGTCTCTTTGGATTCCAAGTGTGATATGAGTATGACCTTAGCTCCAGCTTTTGAGAGATGTTCGATCGTCTGAAGCGATTGGCGAATGCGATAGTCTTCTCTCACTTGTCCATTCTCAAGCGGGACATTCCAATCCACCCGAACGAGAGCTCGTTTCCCGCGGAGATCCTGCGCTTCAAAAAGAGTCTTAAAATCCATTAGTGATACACCTAGTATACCCCAAAGATCCTAGGCGTGTGTTTCCAGGGCGAGGGCGATATCTGAGAACATCTTGGGGTCAAGCGAGGCATGGCCGATCAAAAAGCCATTTATCCCGGTCTCAAGCAGCGCGCGAGCATTGTCCCCTTCTACTGAGCCCCCATAAAGGATAGGGATAGTCTCTGCAGATTCTCTGCCAAATATATCAGTGAGTACTTTCTTTATAAAAATTACCATCTGGGCGAGGTCTGTCGGCTGCATGGCTTCTTTGGAGCGCTTGCCGATAGCCCACACGGGTTCATAGGCGATGATAAGCTTGCCCGCATCATCTTTCCTCCTCACTCCTTCAAGCGAAAGGCGGAGTTCTTCGCGGATAAATTCGAAATGTTCGCCTTCT
This sequence comes from Patescibacteria group bacterium, assembly GCA_040389345.1. Taxonomy (GTDB): domain Bacteria; phylum Patescibacteriota; class Minisyncoccia; order Phycocordibacterales; family Zambryskibacteraceae; genus JAIFWN01. The sequence goes on along the minus strand of JAZKAE010000009.1, from coordinate 6,685 downwards.
GGGTCACGATCCTTCTCTCCAACACACAAAAGTGGGGTTACTCCTGAGCGCAGAGCGCATTTGATCTTATCTGCAGCAACTTCATTCGTCTCTCCGAGCGCTCTGCGTTCTGAATGTCCGATAATGGAAAGCTTTACCCCAAAAGACTTGAGGATATCCGGGGTGACCGCTCCTGTATAGGTGCCCTCAGCAGCAAAGAAAATGTCTTGCGAAGCGAGGTTTCCGAATCCTTTTATCTTTTTTCCGACTGTTTCAAAATATGGAAGCGGAGGAGCGATGTAGGTAGCGAGCTTTTTGTATGTAGCCGCTTTTTTGCTAAGGCCGGTTACGATCGTAGCAGCTCGAGCCAGCGAATCAGGATGGTTCTTCCAATTGGCAACAAGGATAGGTTTCATACAGGTAGTATACCAAACTAGACGATTATTGAGACGCCCCCTTACTGCACTTCTTTCCACGAGTTGATATCCCACCCTCCTGAAGGGCCGCTTTGGAAGCTTGGGCTCGCTAGTCCTGAGTTATACGTCACCGTACTGCCTCCTGTTATAGAGATCGAATTGCCGACGACAGCATTAATGGCCGCCCCGCCGCTCAGCGCCACATCCCCATTTTGAGCATTGGCCGCGATCGCTCCCGCTCCTCCTGTGATATTGATAGCGCTCGATCCTCCGCAGCCAGTATCATTGGGACATTTGCTGGTGGATACCACGAACAGATAGCTCCCGGCAGTACCTGAGCCGGCAGAGCCTCCACCTGAGACCGTGATGGTTCCATCTGCGATAACCGTACCGCTGTTACTGCCATAATTTGCCGGCAGCTTGATGCTTCCTCCCGAGGTAACCGTCACATTCCCTTGGACCCAAATAGTTCCGGTAAGATTAAGCGTGCCTCCCCCATTCACCACAAGGTTTCCTGTGATCTTTTTTGGGCCAAGCGTCGCTCCTGCGGAACCGACCGTATAATTCCCCGTGATGGTACCTCCAACTGTGCCTTCATCTTTCCAATCTTGAATATTTGAATCGGAGAACGGGAGCGGCTGAGGCGGAGGACTCCCCTTAGAGGTATCACATGCCTTGTTGTTATTTGTGCCGGTTGTACAGTACATATGACCCTGAGCACTAGTACCTCTCACGGTCGTTGCCCACGCATCTCCTACGCCACCAGTGCCAACCATAAATCCTGTCGCATACGAAGCTCCACCTATATATGAAGAGATACCACCTGTGTAGACCTTAAAATATCCATCTAGGGCTGTGGCCACCCATGTGCCCGAATACGCACCAGTCTTTGCAACGCCGGCCGCGTATGCCGTGTTTGCTCCGATCATATAATAATTCGAGGCATTCTGGCTCCCGTTGTCTATCACCACCCAGTACGTTGTCCCCGCGATAAGCGATGGAGATGTCGGGAGAACGACGTCCACCCATCCATAATTTGTGGTGACTTGGCTTGCGTTCAAGACAGCAGAACCTATCGGTATCGCCGTAGTGCTGGGAGAACCTGCGCTGTCAGTGATGAGGCGCACGGTCGCATTCGCTGGAGCTCCGACCTTTTTAATATAAAAGGAGAATTTATTGATCGGCGCATCTACACTGAGAGCAAAGCTCTGCGCGAAATCTTGCGAAGCGCTCACATTTCTAAAGGTGATAGAGCTCGGCGGAACTGTAGGAACATCGTTTGTCTGGTCGGCAGAAAGGGCTGCGCTGTCTGCAGCTACCGCTGTGCCTGTAATACTTGCACTTATGGCGTCTATTGGGCCGTTTGAATAGATATTTCCTATGATGCTTGAGCCTCCATCAAGGCTGACCCCTCCGTTCCCCGATTGCATCCCGTAGTTGAAAGCAATACCTGAACCTTGAATGACCGAGGCTTCGACCTTTCTAATATTGCCGTTCCAGTTAGCGGTAGTAGTGACGATCTTGCCTCCACTCACATCGGTCGTATCAGTAGTAGCACTAAAGCCCCCCACTGAGACGCTTTGCCCTGTCGCTGCCACGGGCAGATTATTCTTCAATCGATACAGAACATCCTCGATCCCGCTTTCTGCCAAATAGTAGCTCTCTCTGCC
>JAZKAE010000009.1:0-4610 GCA_040389345.1 Patescibacteria group bacterium | reverse complement strand
CAAGCCTTGGGCCATCCGGCTCTGATTGAAAGCTGGTCCCGCCAATCCGTAAATGATCGCAAGCGACACTACCAAAAAGAACATGGTGGCCACGATCATCGCCTGCCCTCGCTCCAAGTGGTGTGAAGGTATCATAAGGATCCTCTGAGTAAGGTTGTCGAATAAAAGTTCGCGGTCTTATAGGTCGTACTTGTTCCGCTCTCAAGCGTGATCTGAGTACGAATGGCTTCTGTGGTCGAGGTTGCCATCCTGCTAAAGACCAGACGGCTGAGCGTGGTCTTTGATTCGGTGAGCGCTCCGCGGTCAGATCCATTTATTTTAAGGCGCATAACCCCGTTCTGAACGAAGAACTCGACCGTCTCAGCTGCGCCGCTTGAATCCGTGCTATTTAACACAAGCCTGCCGGGATTAACATCCAAGGTGCTTGAGCCTACATTGACACTTTTGGCTTGGCGTATCTCTCGAACGAGCCTCTCTATGCCGAAGGCTGCCGAGTTTTCGATTGCTCGTGAGGAAGCAAGCTGTCGTTCCAAGACAATAATGCTCCTCAGCACATTCATCATGACAACGAGCATGAACACAAGCGTGGCTACATAGAGAACCATTTCGATGATGGAATATCCTCTTTTCATATCAGTTAGCCTCTAAGTTAGTGATGTAGGTAGAGAGCGATCGTGTGGTGGTCGCATTCTTGTAGGGCCAAGTAACGGAGGCCGTCACTTGGCGCGTATTGGGGTCTACTGTGCCGCCGCTTGATACAATATTGCTCGATGAGTCTCTTTGGACAGAACTGACGGTTACGGTGCGAGTATACACAGAATCTATGGTCGAAGGCGTAGTAGTGACGGTCCACGATCCGCTTTGCCATGCCAAGTAGTATGGCTCGGATGAGAGGGTAGCGATCTGCCCGCTCCACGATACTTGGCGCATATACTTTACGGCCTCTATCCCCTCCTCGGCCAAGTATGCGGCTGTGGTGGCAGGCACATTCCGAAGAGATGATTTTATGTATGTGTTCACCACACCCACCAACACAAGCACAAAGCCCAATATAATAGCCGTCGCGATGATCATCTCGACCAGAGTGAATCCTTTGTTAAAAATAAATTTCTTCATGGATTTATTTGATCTCCACGGTACCCGTCGGAGAAACGACTATGAGCTTCTGGACCGAAGGCGATGCCACGAGGGCGAGTGTTGTAGTGCCATAGTTCCCAGTCTCTCCTGTAAGACGATTGAAAATGATATTTGAGCCTCCTCCGTACAGGGTTACGCTTGAGATAGTTACTTTGGAACCGAGGCTGACGACCACATTCGAGGAATTGGATGCGCTATACGAAGGTCCTTGGAAAAGCACTGCCTGAGTGGTATCGAGATGAACTCCATACTGGAGATCAGCGGCAGAAGAAAATGTCATGGCGCGGGCCTGTCGGATCAGTGATGCGACAGATTCGGTGTTTCCAGAGAGGCCTTGAGTTGCGCCAAGAGTCACAAAGGAACTCGTGATGATCCCTATAAGGACCACCCCGATAGCGAGCACCATGATCATCTCAAGCATAGTGACTCCTTTTGAATACATGCTAAATGTTATTAACCAAAGAGTAGGTTGGAGCAAGCATGGAGATCGCAAAGACTCCCACTCCCGCTCCGATGATGATCATGAGCACAGGCTCGATGATGGTCGAAAGGTCTTTGGTCTTCTCCTCGACCTCAGCTTCATAATAGATCGCCACCTGAAGAAGCATGTCCGAGATCTTGCCTGTCTCTTCCCCCACCGCGACCATCTCTCCGACGAATGCTGGATACAAGTCTTCATACTCCATGAACACACCGGACATCGGTTCTCCCTTTTGGATAACCGTTCTCGCTACATCAAGCGTTTTTTTGTACAAGGAATTCTGGACGACCTCGATAGTTACTCCGAGCGCGATCACCACATCAACTCCAGAGGACAGAAGCGATGACAAGGTGCGAGCTGCGCGGGCGCTCTGAACTTCTTTGACGATCTCGCCGATGACAGGCAAGCGAATGGACACAATATCCATGATCCTTCTCCCTGGCCCGCTCTTGAATGCAAAAGTACCCGCGACGATAAGCCCGAGGATAGCCCCAATGACGATGATCGTATGATGGATCATGAAATCGCTTGAGGCGATGATCACTCGCGTTGAAAGCGGCAGCTCGACGCCAATGCCTTTAAAGGTAGCCGTGAGGGTCGGCACCATGTATATGAGCATGAGGATCGCGATGATGACCATGGCCGAGAGGATCACGGCCGGATAGATCAACGCCCCCTTCACTTTCTTCGTCAGCGCATACGATTTATCCATCTGGCTTGCCACGATCTCAAGCGAGCCTGAGAGGTTTCCTGATTCTTCTCCCGCTTTCACCATCGAGACGAATAGCGATGAGAAGATATGAGGACGCTTCTTCATCGAATCGGAGAGGGTCTCTCCTTTGCTGACGTCGGTAGCGAGATCTGAAAGAAGATTCTTCAGGTTCTTGTTCTTGGCTTGTTTCTCCATCACCGCAAGCGCACGAGTAACAGAAAGGCCCGCCTTGATCATCGTACCGAGGTTTCGGGCCAAGAGGATCTTGTCGTGGGTCTTTATCCCTTTGAATATGCGGCTAAAGATATCATCGACAGAGATCGACTTGCTCTTCTCTTTAACCTCGATCACCGACCCCCCTTCATCTCGGATCGCAGTGTAGAGCTCGACTCGACTCGCCGCCTCGTGAGTGGCTTCGTATAATTTTCCCTCTTTGTCCCGAGCTTTATAGAAATAGAGTGTCATAGCTGTGATAAGTATACAGAACTATTCAGAAATCACTCGAAGCACTTCTTCGATGGTGGTCACCCCTTCGACCGCCTTGAACACTCCGTCCTCGATCATCGTCATCATGCCGTCCTTCTTGGCCTGCTCTTCGATCGCATGAGACGACTCACCTTTGATCACAAGATCACGGATGGTCTCTGTTACCTTCAGCGCCTCATGAATGCCGATTCGGCCTTGATAGCCATCTTCGCTATCTGGTCCTGATTTAGGTCGCCAGAATGGCACCTTGTCCCAGGTAGCAGTTTTTTCTACAAGCTTCTCGGCTTTAAGGAGCGTCATCATGCGATCAAGGTCGACGATGCCACCGAGCGATGCTAATTCTTCTTTGTTCAAGAAATATTTTTCTTTGTTCTCCCCTATTCGTCTGATGAGGCGCTGGGCGATGACCACATTCAAGGTCGACACCAGGAGAAAGGGCTCGACCTTCATATCAACAAGGCGAGGAATGGCTCCAGCAGCAGAGTTAGTGTGAAGCGTCGAGAGCACGAGGTGTCCGGTAAGGGCCGCATTCACTGAGAGCGCAGCCGTCTCATTATCTCGAATTTCTCCCACCATGATGATGTCTGGGTCCTGGCGAACAAGCGTGCGCAAGCCTTGAGAGAAGCTAAAGCCGATCTCAGGACGAACTTGCGTCTGATTCACGCGCTTCATCTGGTATTCAATAGGATCCTCAATGGTCGAAATGTTCACATCTGGAGTGTTCAAGACATCGAGGATGGTGTAGAGCGTCGTCGTTTTACCCGAACCGGTCGGACCTGTGGTGAGGATAAGGCCCGTCGTTGACTTCATGGCCTTGTGAATGACTTCAAGGGCATACCCATGGAAACCGAGGCTCTCAAGCGTAAAGCCCGAGACAGATTCTCTAAGCAAGCGCATGACCGTCTTTTCTCCATAGTAGACAGGTAAGGTCGAGACACGGAAAGAAACTTTTTCTCCGTTCATATCGATCTTGAATCGTCCGTCCTGCGGCACTCGTTTCTCATCGAGCTTCAAATTCGACAGTACTTTGATGCGGGCGGTGATACCCGAAGCAGTGTTCTTAGGCAACACCATCGCATCATGAAGAAGTCCGTCGATCCTGTAGCGAACGAGAACTTGGTTCTCTTCAGGTTCAATATGAATATCTGATGCGTCTTGGATGATCGCGTGTTTAAGGAGCGTATCAACGATGCGAACCACAGGCACATCTTCAGCAAGCTTCTTCAGATCCTTTTCATCTGCTTCCTCTCCTTCTTTTTCAGAGACGGCGCGTAAGGAGCCGGCTTCCTTTTGGATAATGTCACCGAATTCTGCTTTCAAACTCTTTTGATACAACAACAGAGCCCATTTCATGGATTCATTGTCGGTCAGACGAGGCAAGATCCTGAGTCCGACCTTTTTCTTTACGAAATCTATGGCCGTGAGGTCCTCTGTATCAAGCATGGCTACCTCAAGTGTGGCTTCGCCTTTCTTGAACGCCACAATATTGTGGTTTCGAGCGATCGGTTCAGGGATCATTGAGAGCACACCGAAATCAAGCTTTTGATTCTTGAGATCGACGAAAGGGATGCCGAGGATGTAGGCCTGCATCCTGCGCAAGTCGTCGTCCGTAATGACCCCCTTCTGAGCCAAGAGCTTGCCGATGTTTGTTTTCTTCTCGACTGCTTCGACTTCGGCTTCTTCTATCTCTTTCTTAGAGACCAGGCCCGAATCAAGAAGAAAATTTTTTAACTGAGTCTCATCAATGTGCATTGAAAATATTTTATCACGATTATGAATATAAAAATCCACAAA
>JAZKAE010000008.1:19762-26168 GCA_040389345.1 Patescibacteria group bacterium | reverse complement strand
ATGTGAACTACTGCTCGCTTCAGCGAGCTTTTTCTTTGTCTAAAAAGGTTCCAACTTCGTACCACATGGCCAGCTAGCGAAAGTCTGGTATTCTTAAGATATGAATAAATACGCAAATACAATCGAGGTGATTGTACGATTAGTGATCAAGAGAGAAAACAAAGTTCTTCTTTGTGTAAATAAGGAAACTAATAGTTATTTTCTTGCAGGCGGTCATGTTGAATTCGGGGATACCTTTGAGAAAACGATCTACAAAGAGACAGCCGAAGAATTAGGATGGACAAAGGAGGATATTAGAAGTTTTAAGTTTAAAGGGTATTTAGAAAATTCCTACTCATATAAGGACGGGGCAGAGCCTCATGCTGAAGTTAATATGATCTTTGACGTTCAAATCAATGACAGTGCCTCAATTGAATCTAAAGAGTCTCATATAGGATTTGAATGGGTAGAGGTATCCAACGTACAGAATATTAAAATTCTCCCTGAGCCTATAGTTCCATTTTTGACTCAATAAAAGTTCCAACGTCGTACCACAGGGCCAGCCCGCGAATTTGACATCTTAGAACAAAAAGAGAATAGTGATTTTAGAAGTTCTCACTCAAGGAGCGCTCCATGCCCGACACGAGACGTGGTGATTGGCCTGAGAAGGATTGCAGTGATTGCGGAAAAGCAGAGAAGGGGTTGGTATACATCCAGCATTGGGGCCCTCTGGTTCCGCCAGGGGCAGTTGGATTCTTTGGCCCGGCTTGCTTTGAAGCTCGGATCAAGGAGAATCGGGCTGGTCTCGAACCGCGACTACTGGGCACGAAGCCTCTCTCGGAGGGGCATATGAAGTTCTTCGAATGGGCGAAGTTCACCCATGCATCCTTGCCAGTCTTCGGCACACCGGAGTTCGACGAGAAGTTCGACCATTGGTGCCAGATGGGAATGTTACGCGATCCTGTGGGCTAACCTCCTTACTTGTATAGTAATGGGGTTATTTTTATGCTGGTTCCAACATCGTTCCACAGGGACAGCTCGTGATATTCTAGATAGATGTCAGATTGGTCCATATACTACAAACAGCATTTATCCCGCCCTCCAAGACCTCTACTGGTTAAGGCGGTTTCCTCTTGCATAAACAAAGATAGGGCTCTAGAACTTGGGGCAGGGACCTTAATTGAATCAAAATTTTTACTTGATTCTGGTTTTAATAAAGTAATGGCCATAGATAGTTCTTCCGAAATAGAAAATTTTGCTAAAGCTATAAATGATGAAAGATTAGAAGTCCAAGTTAGCGCATTTCAAGATTTAGTCCTATTTCCTGAAAATTACGATCTGATCTCTGCCCAGTATGCCTTACCGTTTTATGGGCCAAAAGGATTTGAAGATTTTATCCAAAAGTTGATTGATTCTCTCAAACCCGGTGGAGTGTTTGTTGGCCAGTTTTTTGGAGACAGAGACGAATGGAATACTGGAAAAAAGCACTTAGCCTTTCAGACAAAAGAGGAAGCTCTTGCCCTTCTCAGTGGTTTAAAAATAGAGGAGTTTACTGAGGAGGAGAAAGAAGGAACTGTGGCGTCTGGAGAGCCAAAGCATTGGCACGTTTTTCACTTTATAGCGATAAAATAGTTCGAACATCGTCCCCGGTCTGCTCCCGACCAAGCGGGAGGACGGGCAGGCCACAGGGCCAGCAATTTTGACATAACATTATTTGCATGTTATTGTCTCGACAGACAACCAACCTCAGAGGATCCTCAAATGCGTTTCAGCATTTCCGCAGCAAAACATGGAGAACTCGTCGCGAAAGGAAAGTATCTTATAACAAGCATCGATGGCGAAACCATCAATGCTCTGGTTTCCTGGATCGTAAACAATCGTCCAGCGAAAACGGAATTCACCATCCTGATCAATAGCTCCGGAGGAGCTGCTGGACTTGTGCTGTACTTCGCTTCGTTTGTCGCCACCCTTGCCCCCGAGGTGAAGATCGTCGGAGTTGCTTTCGGCGAATGTGGCTCTGCCGCTCTTGCTCTCCTTCAGTGCTGCCACGAGCGTATTGGAGTACGAGACTGCGGGTTCTTCGTTCATCACATCAGTCTGGAGTTTGCGGTCAATTGTCAGAAAAGAGATCGCAAGTATTTGGAGCGATCCTTAGCCGAATCTCGCGGAGTGGAGGAGGAACTTGTTCGTCTTCAATGCAAGCGGGCGGGCATGTCTCGTCGCGCATGGATGAAGCTCGCAGATGAAGGGGAGGAGATGAAAGGGCGAGCAATCTTGACACCCCGAGCTCTCGCCCTTGGTCTGATCGACAAGATTGTTGCCACATATCCAGTGTTCTAGCTTCCATGTGCCATCTACCCAAGTAGGTGGCTTTTTCTTTATCTATATTATTAGTAGCACCGTTCCTCATATTTGGTTATATTAATATCTATGGATATTTCTAAAGACGATAGCCTCTTACCGAATCCTTTGTCAGATAAGAGCACGATTACAGGGCTATACAAAAAACTAGGAGTTTTAACTGGGGGGCTGAGTCTTGCGCTGCAAATTAAAAAGCTTATTTTTCTCCTTATTCTGTTTCCCGTTCTAGTTTCTGTTTTTAAATTTCTTATTCCAACTGCTCTTGCGTTTATAGGAACCCAGCTGGTTGCTTCTCTGATTTCTATTTACCTTACCTATGCTCAAACAAGAGCAATAGCTAACATTATTTCAGGCTCGGAAACAGAACGGATGAAGTATCTTGCTGTGCAAGGTACATACTATGAGCTTCTCAGCATCTTGGCGCATGCGATTTTTGGAGTCGTGTGGTTGTATCTTTTCCTTCATTTCTTTCAAAGTGATACACAAGTCTCTCTCGGCATGCTTCGTAGCGCACTTTCTGGGTTTAATGTATTCATTGTAGCTTTCGTTGCGTTTATGTTATTTGATTTTTTTATTCAACTCGTTGAATTCAATTTGCTAAAAAAGTTTGATACTGCATATAATATTGCAGAATTTACCCAACGATTGCAGATACTGTCTCAAAAAATCGACTTATTTAGGTCAGGAGTGCTCTCTGTTTCGCTGCTCTTTTGCTTTTATGTAATTAGGGTCCCGTTCTTGTTCATTATGATAGGTGGGAGTGTAATGACCCTTTTCTTTCTTCTTTCATGGATCACACTCAGGCGAGTGGCACGTGTGAATCTAGCTGTGCGTACGCCCACAGAACCCATCTTTATTAGTATTGTACCAGGCGAAAAGATAATAGATGCGGTGTTTGGCATTCTTAATCAAAAAAGCTGGGGCTACAGTTTTCTTGGTAGCGGAAAATTTTCTAAGCCAGAAAATGCCTTGTTGATCACAGACCATCGTATGTTATTTGTTCAAGTTCCTATGCCAGGTGGAGACAAAATGGTTAGTGGTACGGTAAATATGGAAGACAACTTTTTCTGGAATAGGTGAGAGATCGCAGAAAAGGGCCGCGAACTTCTTCAGAGTGTTTCTCTAGAGGAAATTGCCCATACATATGCGCTGAGAGAAATACCTTTTGATGACATTAGTAAGATACGACTCAAATGGGGGTCTTTGGAAGTTATATGTAAGGGTGGAAATGTATATAAATATACTTTTTTGGATAAAAAATATGTAGACGTTCTTCAAAATGCTCTTAGTCAATTTGTGCAAGTGCAAATAAATTAATAAGGCAGTCCTTAGTGCTCACAAAGTAGATCGAAGCTCCAACGTCGTACACTTCGATAAGCTCAGTACAAGCCACAGAGCCAGTTAGAGATTTTCTTGGTATACTCATATGTATGAAAAATACATTCATTAATTTGCCGATCAGAAACGTAGCTGACACTGATAAATTCTTTGCATCCCTAGGAATGGAGAAGAACCAACAATTTAGTAGTGCAGATGGTACAAATGCAAAAATCAATGAAAACACTTTTGTGATGCTCTTGGAAGACAAGCGCTTCGCAAGTTTTATCGATGCAAACCCTGAAGTTGTAAACAATAATCAGATCCTTTGCCTGCAGTTTGATAGAAAGGCTGAAGTCGATTCATTCTTCGAAAAGGCGATCGCAGCCGGAGCTACAGATATGACAAAGGTCGATCCGGAATCAGAAGCGTTTATGTATGATAAAGCGTTCCGTGACATCAATGGCCATATTTGGCAAATGTTCGTATTTACAGTTGAAGTGCCTAAGGTATAACAGTGCGAGCTGCAGAGGCCGTTAGTGAAATTTACACCTTGTAATATAATGATGAACATGACAACACACAAAAATACAGTATGCCTCTGGTTCAATAAGGATGCTGAGGAGGCGGCAAAATTTTATGCAGCCACCTTTCCAGATAGCGAGGTACACGCTGTTCACTATGCACCTAGTGACTTTCCAGATGGTAAGAAAGGCGATGCTCTGACTGTAGAGTTCACCGTCTGTGGGATTCCTTGCGTAGGTCTAAACGGCGGGACTACATTCAAACAAAGCGAAGCATTTTCTTTTCAGATCTTAACCGAGGATCAGGAAGAAACAGATCGCTATTGGAACGCGATCGTCGAGAACGGTGGACAGGAGAGCGCCTGCGGATGGTGCAAGGACCGATGGGGAGTATCATGGCAGATCACTCCGCGTGCGATGATCGAAGCCCTTGGTGCGGGTGGGGAAGAAGCGAAGCGCGCTTTTAATGCCATGATGACCATGAAAAAGATCGATGTGGCAGCTATTGAGGCAGCTAGGCGAGGATAAGGCTGGCTCGCAAAATTCGCATAGAGGTATATAGTTCTAAAAGAAGTCCCGTACCTCTGACCAGGAGAATCCCATGTCGTTTGCCAGAAAAGCAACGATCCCTACGCCCACCTTGGCCGAGAAAGTGGTAGAGAAGTTTGGCTTCCGGTGGTGTAAGCACGAAGGAGTCTTTTGCGTCCGCTCGACCAAGAAATGCGTCGTCATCGAGGTCGATGATGTGAAGAAGCGCAAGAGCCTCTTCCCCGCAAGTAAATTGGGGGTTCAGATCCTCATCCGGCGCGGGAATCCAGCTATTGCAGTCCCTGTATCCTCAAGAGCATGAATCTTGAGGTTTTTATTACCAAAAGCCTCATGTATAATTTGACCATGAACACCCCATCCAAAAAGACCTCGTTCCTTGTGCTCGTCATAACAGCTCTGCTTTGTTCGCGGGCAATGTTTGTGTTTTTCAATGATCCTGAGGGGCCAAATCTCCTCATAGTCACCGTGATGGCCGCGATCCTATATGCTGTTTCTCTGGCTGCCTACACGCTCTCTTCTTCAAAAATCACAGATAACCTTAAAAAACTTTTGCTTTCTGTCGCTGTCCAGATCCTTGTTGCTTCTATCTTCTATCTCTTCTTGAGCTAAGGCGAGAGCTTCACCTTACGGGCTATGCCTATGATATTCTACATCCATGGATAAGAAAAAAATCACGCATATAGGGCTTTGGTCGGCAGCTGCGCTTATCATCCCACTGTTGGGCAATTCATTTGTTGATGGATGGAATTGGAGCTGGAATGATTTTGTATTCGCGTGGGTATTCTTTGTAGTGCTGGGACTCACTTACTCCTTCGTCACCTCAAAGATCGCGGATCGAACAAAACGCATCATAGCGGGGGCTGGTGTTGTTCTCGTGTTTGCAGCGGTCTGGGTCATGCTTGCCACTGGTTAATCATACTTTAGACATATGAACAACGGAGTTTCCAGCGGCTCAGTCCATCGAATACCAGCCGACCTGAAAAAAGTAATTGCCTCGAATCCAACAGTGCATGCGCTCTGGGAGGATATCACTCCTTTGGCTCGAAGCGAATGGATCTGTTGGGTCACGTCAGGCAAGAAAGCTGAGACAAGAGGTATTCGCATCGAGAAGGCGCTTTCCAAACTGAAGGGCGGGATGCGCAGACCCTGTTGCTGGGCGGGGTGTCCGCATCGTTAGAAGTTAAGATATAATAAAGATATGAAAAATATAGTGATGGCAATTATCGTACTTTTGCTGCTTGTCGGCGTGTATATGAAGTTCAGCCACAGCACACCGGTTCCTGATACATCTACCCCAGCGGCTGTGGAAAAGTTAAATATTGATGAGGTCTGTAAGAGTGCTCTCGCCTATATGAGCTTTCCCGATGCAGCGAGTGCAGATGCTTTTGTCGCTGAATGTAAAGAAGGCAAACATCCAGAAGTGATCGAGCGGTATACAGCACAGATGAACCTAGGTGATGGTGCAACGATCTAAGGCCTATGTAGTGTATGTGCTCGAGTGCAACAATGGCGCTCTGTATACCGGGATCACCACAGATATACAGCGAAGGTTAGAAGAGCATACAAGCGGCAAGGGTGGGCATTATACTCGTGCGCATGGAGTAAAAAAGCTTCTCTATAAAGAAAAGCAGGCAAATCGAAGCACCGCTTCTAAACGCGAAGCCGAGATCAAAAGC
>JAZKAE010000008.1:0-19662 GCA_040389345.1 Patescibacteria group bacterium | reverse complement strand
ATTGACTAGCTCTTCGGTGCTATACTGAGGGGTATGGATAAGCCCTTTTCCGTGACCCGTCCATGGGGAGAGTTTAGGCAATATGCCGAGAACGAACCAGTGACGGTCAAAACTATTTTCATAAAGGACGGTGAATCTCTCAGCCTCCAGTATCATAATCACCGGCAAGAATTTTGGCATATCCTGCGCGGGACTCCCGAAGTGACGATCGGGAAAGCAAAGACCATGGGAAAGCCCGGAGATGAATTTGAGATTGGAGAGGGTATCGAACACCGCATCGGAGCGGTAGGAGGAGATGTGGAATTTCTCGAAGTAGCACGCGGGCATTTTGATGAAGGGGATATAGTTCGTACAGAAGATAAATATGGCAGAACGTAAGTCCAAAAAGAAGGTCGCGCCTGCACGAAAGGCTCCGAACAAGTCAAAGAAAACCCCTCCAAAAAAGGCAGTCCCTATTGCTCTGAAACTCCGGGCAAGTAAAAAAGTCTCAGCTAAAAAAACTTCCAAGCCGGTCCTGCGTGTAAAGAGGAAGCTCCTTAAGAAAAAGATCTCAGCAGGGTCGCTTCAAAAATTCATCGAGAATCCGATCATCACCCCCGCACCTCATCAATATTGGGAATCAAAGGCAACCTTTAATCCAAGTGCGCTCTATGCGGACGGCAAGGTCCATATCCTGTATCGAGCTATCGGCGTTGGAGATATTTCCATGCTCGGGCATGCTGTGTCAAAAGATGGATTCACTGTATTCTCGCGCAATACTCGCCCGGTCTATTTTCATAAGGTAGCAGCCGACAAGACTGTGCCGAGTGTGAATTATGTGTCAGGAGGTGGAGGTCTTGGAGGATGCGAGGATCCGCACCTCACCCGGATAGATGACACCGTTTATATGTTGTATACGATGTTTGATGGCTGGGGGGCTATACGCATCGCGCTTACGTCGATCAGTTTTGATGATTTTGTGAACGAGCGATGGAACTGGAAGCATCCAGTGCTCATTTCTCCGCCTGGGGAGATCCACAAGAATTGGGTGCTCTTTCCTGAGAAGATCAAGGGAAAATTTGCCATTCTCCACAGCATTGTCCCTAAGGTGCTGATCGAATATGTCAGTGATCTTGATGCCCTTGATGGATCGGTGCCGATCAAAAGTATTTTTGGTGACAGAACTGCGCCGAAGGGCAAGAAAGGATTATGGCCTCGAGGGGTTGGACCATCTCCGATGAGGACTAGATATGGATGGCTTGTGTTGAATCACGTGATGGATACCAGAGATCCAAATAAGTACAAGATCGGAGCGATGCTCCTTGACCTCAAGGATCCTACCAAGGTCATCGCCCAAGCGACTGAAGCGATCCTTGAGCCCGATGAGTGGTATGAGAATGCCGGACACAAAGCCGGAGTCGTGTATTCATGCGGCGCAGTCATCGTGCGAGATTGGCTCTTCGTGTATTATGGAGGAGCTGATACAGTGGTGTGCGTCGCCGCCGCCAAGCTCGACCCGTTCCTCAAAGATCTAAAAAACTCCGGCGTCCCTAAGCTCAAAAAAATAACTTCAAAGAAAAAATAATGTTCGTCGTAAAAAGAGATGCTCATAACCCGATCCTGACCCCCAACCATGCTCATTTTTGGGAAGGATCAGCAGCATTCAATCCGACACCTGTCATTAAAGGCAGGAAAAAATATCTTCTCTACAGAGCACTTTCAACTCCAGATGTGCTGAGGTCGCCTCGCGAGCTTTCAACCATAGGCATTGCCGAGTCCACAGACGGAAAACAATATAGTTCTCATAGACAATTCATTGCTCCGGTCGAGGAGTGGGAAAAGTACGGCTGTGAGGATCCGCGCACCACATATTTTGAAGGTAAATATTATACGTTCTATACGGCACTGGGAGTTTTCCCATTCGGCCCAAGTGGGATCAAGTGTGCCGTTGCAGTGTCCAAAGACCTCGAGACGGTAGAGTCTCGTCATCTCGTCACTCCGTTTAACGCCAAGGCGATGACCCTTTTTCCAGGAACTGTCAATGGTAAAGTGACTATTATGTTCTCTGTGCACACGGATGCGCCTCCTGCAAAGATGTGCATTCGACAATTCGACCGCATCGAAGAGCTCTGGGATCCAAAGTCATGGGAAGGGTTTGAGGAAAATATAGATACGTACGCGATCGATCTCAGGCGCATGGATTCAGAGCATGTGGAGGTAGGGGCGGCTCCTATCAAGACTAAATATGGTTGGCTCTTGATCTATTCGCATGTCCAAAATTATTTCTCGGATGAAAAGGTCTTCGGTGTCGAAGCTGTCCTTTTGGATCTCCATGATCCTCGTCGAGTGATCGGACGCACCAAGGGGCCGTTTCTCGTTCCCGAAGAGCCATACGAGCATGTTGGCCTTGTACCCAATATCGTCTTTCCATCAGGCGCCACTGTCGAAGGAGATGCCCTCTCTATCTATTATGGAGCTGCAGATAGCACTGGATGTGTGGCCCATGTAAGTTTGTTCGATCTCATCAGCACGCTTCATCCAGAACTCTCATCGAGCCATCGCTTGAAACGATTCTTTAAAAACCCGATCCTTACTCCGACTCGCGAGCACCCATGGGAAGAACAAGCAGTGTTAAACCCTGGAGCACTCAAGATCAAAAAGACTACGTATCTTTTCTATCGAGCGATCTCTGGAGACAATACCTCGACCATTGGACTCGCAACCACTGAGGACGGAGTTACTATCACCAAAAGGCTCGCTGATCCGATCTATACCCCTCGCACCCCACATGAGATGAAGAAAGTAGAAGGAGGGAACTCGGGCTGCGAAGACCCTCGAGTCTCAAAGATCGGTGACCGCATCTACATGTGCTACACCGCGTTCGATGGGATCGGGCCTCCTCGTGTCGCGGTCACTTCGATCCTTGAGAAAGATTTTCTTTCAAATAACTTCAACTGGGCCACTCCGGAGCTTTTGACACCTTATGATGTTGATGACAAGGACGGGTGCGTCGTCCCTGAGAAGATCGGCAATAAATATTTCGTACTGCATCGCATAGGAACGGACATCTGCGGCGATTTCTTGCCGACGCTTGAGTTTGAAAAATATAAGGTGAACAAATGCATTCGTATCCTCGGCCCGAGGCCCGGCATGTGGGACGGGGTAAAGACGGGTATTGCCGGTCCTCCTATCAAGACCAAGAAAGGTTGGCTCCTTCTTTATCATGCGATCTCCAAAGAGCACCATACGTACAGGGTCGGCGCCGTTCTCCTTGACCTCAAAGATCCAACGATCATTTTGGCACGCTCCTCAGACCCCATTTTTGAGCCAGAAGAAGAGTATGAGAAGGTCGGAGTGGTCAACAGAGTGGTGTTCCCATGCGGGATGGTCGAAGAAGGCAAGAACCTCTATGTCTACTACGGAGGAGCCGATAAGGTGATCGGCGTGGCTACCATCGAGACCAAGGTGCTCCTTGATGCGCTTACGCGCGAACACCTCAAGCGATAATGGTCCGTGCTAGAATGAGCCATCATGCCTAGACCGATGGCCCGAAATTCTTCAAAACAAAACATTGCCGCTTCTCACGCGCCCTTCCTCGCAGGAATATTGTTTCTTGTGATATTGGGAGCCGGAGTATATGCATTGAATTTTTCTAATCTTTTCTCCGTCGAATATGGAGAGGCGAATGTAGCTACAACAACACCGATACAAGCACTTATCGATGCTGTAAAGCCAGTGCCCAAGCTCGACAAGGATGCGTATGATAAAAAGCTTATAGAGGTCTCAAACGTGGCCTCTACGTCGGCCACATCGACGAGGCTCTTGTGGGGTCCAAAGCCTCACGTGTATCCAAACGCAGGGGCCATACTTCCGTTCAAGCGCATTGTCGCCTACTACGGCAATTTTTATTCAAAGGGGATGGGAGTGCTCGGAGAATACCCTGAAGATATTATGCTCGAGAAGCTTCGTGCCGAAGTCGCGCACTGGAACGAAGCGGATCCACAAACCCCAGTCATGCCAGCGATCGACTATATCGTCACCACCGCGCAAGGAAGCGCCGGGAAAGATGGCCTGTATCGGCTGCGCATGCCCGACTCACAGATCGACAGAGCGCTTGAGCTTGCCCACAAAGTTAATGGGGTCGTCATCCTTGATGTGCAGATCGGGCTTTCGTCGCTTGAGCGGGAACTTCCGGTACTTGAGAAGTACCTCTCGATGCCTGAAGTGCATTTGGCCCTCGATCCGGAATTTTCCATGAAAACGAAAGCAAAGCCCGGGACGGTGATCGGGACCATGGATGCCGCAGATATAAATTATGCAGCTGAATACTTGGCGACCCTGGTTCGAGAACACAACCTTCCTCCCAAGATACTCGTAATCCATAGATTTACCGAGGATATGGTCACAAATTATAAAGCGATACGTCCATTACCAGAGGTTCAGATGATAGTCGACATGGATGGATGGGGATTTGGATCAAAGAAGATCAACACCTACCAGCAAGTTGTCTATTCTGAACCCGTACAATTCACTGGCTTCAAGCTCTTCTATAAGAATGATCTTAAACCACCGTCCAAGCGCCTGCTAACCCCTGCGGAACTCTTGAAGCTTGTGCCCGCCCCGCTATTCATTCAATATCAATAATATGAAAAACCTATTACTTGTTCTCATCGGTGCTGTAGTGATCTTTGGAGGATTATTCCTTTGGAAGCATCCTATGGCTACAGTGCCTGTTTCCGGGACGGCTACTACTACTGAGCTGTCAGACATGGTCACCTACACTGATCCCAACGGACAATTCCAGTTCACTGCTCCACAAGAGTTTGTGGTCACAGGGAGCGTCGCAGGCACTACTACGGAGTGGATGACCGGAGCGACTACTACGGGCTCCATCATCGGAGGGATCACGGTGCCTAGGTCATATATGCCACATACTAACTTTGATGATGCCACGCTTACTCTGGGAAGATCGAGCGATCCAGTCGCTATCCGCACCTGTCTGGTGGATACATCGGGACTCGGTGCACAGAAAGAAAAGGGAACCATATCAGGATTTCCTTTTAGTAAATTTACGTTTACTGAAGCGGCTGCGGGCAATCGCTATGAGACCACAAGCTACCGAGGAATCCTCGATGGTGACTGCTATGCTCTCGAATACACCATCCACTCAGGCAACATTGCAAATTATCCACCCGAAAGCGGTATTCAAGAATTCGATAAGGAAAAGATCGTAAGCGAATTCGAAGCGATCATGAAGAGCTTCAAGATCCTTGTGAACAGCGACTAGGGTAATATTCTCCGACTCGACCCGTCTCCATATATCCAGGGATTATTGGATTTAACTGTACATATTATGGAAACAACAACTGTCGGAGTCTTTAAAGATCGAATGGATGCAGAATCAGCTATTAACGAACTGAGGACTTTTGGTCTTGCAGATGCAGATATCTCATACGTCTATAATTCTGAAGGAGCAGTCGTCACAGAGGACGGGGGAGGGTCTCATGTTGCTGATAAGGCAGCGAGCGGAGCCACCACTGGCGCGGTTCTTGGAGCCATCGCAGGGCTTGTGGTCGCTAATGGCATTCTGCCAGGACTTGGAACTCTCTTCGTGGCTGGACCTCTGGCCGGGGCACTCGGCCTTACTGGTGCTGCTGCGACGACTGCGGCCGGAGCGATGACTGGACTTGTGGCAGGGGGGCTCGTCGGCGCGCTTGCGGGACTCGGCGTCAGCTCAGAAGATGCGGTGATCTATGAAGAACGAGTGAAGCGAGGAGGCATACTTGTCACCGCCATGTCGATGAATCCTACAGGAGTGATGGATATCTTCAAAAAATATCACGCTGAAGAGATACGAGAATACAAGAAGGCATAACTTCTCTCATCGGGTATAATTGTCCCATGAAAAGATCTGCTCTTCTTATTATTTCTATCTTTTTCTCATGTTCTCCGCATACATTTGCAGCGGGGAACTTTGAGGTATCAGGTTGGATCCCGTATTGGAGAACGGCCACTGGTACGACGGAAGCACTTGCTCACCTAAGCACCTTTAAAGAAATAAATCCGTTCGGATATACGGTTACTAGTGATGGGCATCTCTATGATGCGATGGACGTAACGTCAGCCGAATGGCAAAAGCTCTTTGCCGCGGCTCGAGCCAAAAAGGTCAGGGTCATCCCAACGGTGATGTGGGGTAACGGCAATGCGATCCATGCGGTCTTGTCGAATAAAGCCCTACGTGACGCGCATATCAAGGAAATTGTTGCGATGGTAAGAGAGAATAACTTCGATGGAGTGGATATCGATTATGAGGCCAAACTCGCCGAGACCAAGGATTATTATTCGATCTTTCTTAGGGATCTCTACAAGGCTATAGGCAACAAATTCGTTCAGTGCGAAGTCGAATCGAGGACTCCGGTGAACTCCCGCTACTTTAACGTGCCTTCGACCTTTGACCCCAAGGATGTGGCAAATGACTATAAAGCCATCAATAAATACTGCGACCGTGTGCGTATCATGGCCTATGACCAAGGGCGAGTGGACCAACGACTTGATCAATCAAACCCTGGTATCTATGCCCCAGTCGCCGATCCGCAGTGGGTGAACAAGGTAGTGGCTTTGGCAGCGCTTGATATCTCAAAGAGTAAGATCATTCTGGGTATCCCAACGTATGGATATGAATATGCGATCACCGCAGGAGGCGTCGGAGGATATTCATACGAACGGCTCTGGGCCTTCAATCCTCTCTATGCGCTCCAGATCGCCGCTCCACTAAACATCATGCCAACTAGAACTTCGGCGGGAGAGCTTTCGTTCAATTATTATCCTGATGCGAGCTCGACGCCATGGAACGGACTGCGCGCAGATCTGAAGACAAACACCATGGTCTGGTCAGACGCCATTGCTATAAAACAAAAGGTTGACCTCGCAAAGAAACTAGGGCTCAAGGGGGTGGCTGTATTTAAGATCGACGGAGGGGTGGATCCGCTTGCGTGGAACTATCTCAAATAGTCTCGTGGGTTTACCCTGAGGTTGTCGGAGGGTATACTTCTCGGCATGGAACTCATTTTTCTTGATACCGAGACTACAGGAAACGATGTAGAAAAGGACTATCTCTGCCAGGTCTGCTATAGAGTGAAAGATAAGACACATGTCGGCTATTTTAAGCCGCCTATTCCCGTATCAGTGAAGGCGATGTCGATCACTCACATCACCAATCACATGCTCGAGGGCAAAGAAACATTCTCGGAGAGCCAGATGAAAAAAGATCTCGCAGACTTGTTTGTCGAAGGCGTCATGGTTGCTCATAATGCGAAGTTTGACCGAGCGATCCTTGAAAAGGAGGGGCTCAAGATCCCAACATTCATCTGCACGCTCCGAGTAGCGAGATACCTCGATCAAAAGAATCTTATCCCGGAGTACAATCTTCAGTTCTTGCGCTACTTTCTTGATCTCAAGGTAGATGGCCATGCGCACGATGCAGAAGGGGACGTGAATGTGCTCTATGCGGTCTTTGAGAGACTCCTTTCAAAAATGATCGAGTCATGCGGCGACAGAGAAACTGCTATCCAAAAGATGATTGACGTATCTGCCCGACCTACACTGTTCACTGTCTTTCCCTTCGGCAAGCACAAAGATAAAAAGATCGAGGATGTCCTTAGATCAAATCCTGATTACCTCGAATGGTTCCTAAAGCAAAAGATCACCGAAGGGGGAACTGATGAGGATTGGATCCACACCATGCGGCACTTCCTTGGTATTAACGAGTAGCTGAATTTTTGCCAGCCAGGTACCCCGTGGTCCAGCATAGCTGCAGTCCATATCCTCCCGTGGGTCTGTCGATGTTCAATATATCTCCGACAAGGTACAAGTTTTTAAACAACCGAGATCGCATGGTTTTGAAATCCACTTCGGGGAGCACTACTCCGCCCGAAGTGATCACCGCCTTCTCGACACCAAGGGTATTCGAGACATTCACCCGCACGTCTTTTAATAGCCTGATCAATGCGAGGCGCTCTTCACGGGTAACGCTGTTGGATGCTTTGTCCGGATCAATGCCTGAAAGTTCAACCATGATCGTCGAGAGCGCGCCTGGAAGAAGCGTCCCCAGACTGTTTTTGAACTTCTTGTTGATATTCTCTTTGAACAGTTCCTGAAGCTTCTCATTAAGCTGTCCATGATCGTAGACGGGAAGCAGATCAAGGGACAGGCTAACCTCGCCATATTTTAATAATTCCCCGATGTCCTTTGAGAGGTTCAGTATCGTCGGGCCAGACATCCCGATGTGAGTAAAAAGTATCTTTCCTTTCTTCATCTCCTGCTTCTCTTCATTTTGGAACACGGTCACTTTGGCCTCTGTGCTTACACCAGCCAAGCGAGATATCCAGGCATCCTTGAGAGCGATGGGGACGAGAGCGGCGCTTGAGTCGACGACCTCATGTCCGAGAGTTTTGAGCCACCCAAACCCATCTCCAGTCGAGCCTGTGTCTGGACGAGATTTACCTCCGGTGGCTAGGATAAAGTTCTTTGCGTGAATAGTGGTACCATCCTCAAGCTTCACACCAGTGATCTGATCTTCATTTTTTATAACTCCGGCCACAGGGGAGTTCGAACAGACAGTCACTCCGCCTTCCTTCATATACTCAATGAGGGCGTTGTAGATCGACTCGGAGCGGTTCGACTTGGGGAATACTCTTTGCTCGTTCTCGATCTTGGTGGGGACGCCGCGCTTTTCAAAGAACTCGATCGTGGTGTTGTTGTCCCATTCTGAAAATGCGGAGAAGAGAAATTGCTCGGCGTCTTTGAATTTTGCAAGAAGTTTCCGGAGATCTGGTTCAGCGTTCGTCACGTTGCACCTGCCCCCGCCTGAGATGAGGAGTTTTCTGCCGAGAGTTTCATTTTTCTCAAGCAAAATAACTTGTGCGCCGTTTAAGGCTGCTGTACCTGCGGCCATCATACCTGCCGGGCCTCCACCTATGACACAGACGTCCCATGTATCTCCTTGAGTAGTCATATTCGGCTATCCTAGCATATGTGGTAAGGTACTGTGATGTCCGATCAAGGAACCATACTGAGGTTTGAAAAAACGAGCTTCGAATACGGCCACGACAAGCCCATATTAGATGAGGTGAGTTTCAATGTGCGTAGGGGTTCGAAGATCACCATCATGGGCCAAAATGGCGGGGGCAAGAGCACTATCTTCAAGCTCATCAATAGGGAGCTCCGGCCCGAATCTGGGAACATTCACATCACTCCGAATCTCTCGATCGCCCTTTCCCGCCAGGTCATCCCTCGCGAGGATCTCAAGCTCACCGTGCGCGAATTTTTCCAAAAACAGTTCAAAGACAAGGTCTATGATATCGACCCGCGGATCGATGCAGTTCTTGAGGTAGTGAATGTTCATGCGCCGCACGAGCGGACCCTCAGCACGTTCTCGGGCGGTCAGCAGGCGCGTTTACTTCTCGCTTCGGCCCTCATCGTTGATCCGGACATCTTGCTCTTGGATGAGCCTACGAACAATCTGGATACGTCGGGGATCGAGCACCTTACTGCATTCATCCAAGGATATAAAAAGACAGTAATCGTGATCTCCCACGATTCGGATTTCTTAAACTCCTTTACTGACGGGGTGCTCTACCTCGATGTATACACCAGGAAGGTCGAGCAGTATGTTGGGAACTATTATGATCTCCAAAAGGAGATCGCGGCAAAGATTGAAAAAGATAACCGAAAGAATGCGCTTTTGGCCAAAGAGATCCAGGAGAACAAGGACAAGGCGAATTTCTTTGCGAACAAAGGAGGTCAGATGCGCCTTGTCGCCCGCCGAATGAGAGACAAGGCCGAAGAGCTCGAAGATGAGAAGGTGGACATCAGGAAAGAAGATAAGGTCATTCGACCTTTCATCATCCCTATACAAGAAAATATTAAAGGCGAGCTTTTAAAGATCACCTCATTCACTACCATGAGTCCGAAGACCCATAAAGTGCTGAAAAGAAAAGCAAATATTTCCTTGAAGAAGGGCCATCATCTGCTCCTTAAAGGACCAAATGGCATAGGTAAGTCGACCTTGCTTGAGACGTTGGCTAAAGGAGAATCGGAGGGAGTAGAAATAACTTCAGGGGTGAAGCTTGGATATTATAGACAGGATTTCTCCACTCTTGATTTTGATCAGACGGTCTATGAGTCGCTTATCTCGGCCATGATAAAACCGAACGAAGAAGCGATGCGTTCGACTGCGGCCGGATTCCTCATTACAGGGGATGTGATGAAGACAAAGATCGGAAGCTTGTCTGAAGGGCAGAAAGGTCTCGTCGCTTTCGCGCGGCTCGTTCTCGAACGGCCTGGCATATTAATATTGGATGAGCCGACGAACCACATCAACTTTAGGCACCTGCCGATCATTGCCAAGGCCCTTTCCTCGTATGAAGGCGCGATGATACTTGTCTCTCACGTCCCAGAGTTCGTAAAGCAAATACGAATAGACGAGACGCTTGATCTCGCTAAGTAATTAGAGTAGTCCGAGGCTTGTAAGGAATATTTTTAGCTCTTCTCCTTCGATCTTTCTATACGAATTGGGGGCAAGCTTACCGAGAGTTATATTCATGATGCGAACACGCTTCAAGTCTCTGACCTCGCCAAAGAGAGCGACGACCATGCGGCGGATCTGGTGTTTTTTTCCTTCGGTGAGAGTGATAGAGAAAGAGGTCTCATCCAAGAGCTTCACTTCACTTGGCTTGGTCACATACCCTTCGATGTTTACTCCGGCTTCCATCTTTTCCTTAAAATTGTTCCTCAATTTGTCCTTCACTTTTACAACGTATTCTTTATCGTGAGTATGGATCGGGTTTAGGAGACGGTCAGTAATGCGCCCATCATTGGTGAGAATAATAAGTCCGTGCGACTCCTTGTCGAGACGGCCGACAGGGAAGACATTTTTGAGATCGATCGATTCTTTGATACCCTTGGATCCTTTATTAGGGGCGAGCGTAGCCACGCCTGCCGGTTTGTTGTAGGCATAGTACACATAGTCAGACGCCTTTTTGTTCGACCTGACCTCGACCGCGTCGCTTTCAAGGACTTTGTCACCCAGTACGGCAAATCGGCCGTTCAAAAGGACCTGGTGTTTCTGGATAAGCTCATCAGCTCCCCTGCGGGTCGAATAGCCCTTTAGGGCCAGATATTTGTTGATGCGCATGGGGAATTCGGCTTTGGGTACTGGAACTGGTTTCTTCATGTGTGGAGTCTAGCATATAATGGCCATATGCGACTCTTTCAAGCAGTTTTCGCTCCGATCGAACGACTGTATAGACGATATGAGCGTCCCTTCTCATCGATCTCTCTTATCGGGGGGTTCGTCTTTGATGCGCTCACTCTTCAGCGAGTGGATGAACTGTGGGAGAACATCTGGGTGGCCTTTCACCTTATTGTGGTCGCCGTGGCGATCCTTATGCTCAATATGGACGAAGATAAGCGCGAACAGGGTGAGGAAATGCCCGCGTCGCACTTTTGGCTGGTGAACATTCTCCAATTCTTCTTCGGAGGCCTTTTGTCTACGTACATTGTTTTCTACTTTAGGAGCGCCGCTTTGTCTGCGACGTGGCCATTCATCTTGATCCTTGCGCTCGCCTTTGTGGCGAACGAGCGCCTGAAACATCACTTCGAGAGACTGGCCTTCCAAACGGCGCTTTTCTTCTTGTCGCTCTTCTCGTTTACCATATTCTCCGTGCCCATCCTTGTTCATCGGATAGGAGCGATCGTATTTGTAGGGAGCGGAGTAGTCAGCCTTCTTGTCATGAGTATCTTTTTCCTTGCCTTGAAAAAGGTGAGCCCCGTTGATTATAAGAAAGAACGTACATTTTTGGTCGGTATCGTGCTTTCAATATTTGCTGCAGTGAACATCATGTATTTCACTAACTTGATCCCACCTTTGCCTCTCGCCTTGAAGGATGGGGGGATCTATCACTCGATCGTACGTTCTGGTGCAGATTATGAAGTTACGTTTGAAGATTATGGATGGAAAGGATTTTTTAAGATCTATGATGACGTGCATGTGCTCCCTGATGATTCTGTGTACGCCTACAGTGCGGTGTTCTCTCCTTCCAAATTGAACACAGATATCATCCATGAATGGCAGCACTACAATGAAGCGGAAAGGGCATGGGAGACAAAAGGCACCATCGATCTCTCGGTGGTTGGAGGAAGGGAAGGAGGTTTTCGAACCTTCTCAAATCGATATGGTTTGGAAGATGGCAAATGGAGAGTGAATGTTGAAACTGCCCGGGGTCAAGTTATCGGCCGGCTTCTCTTTAATGTGGTGAATGTGGCTGAGCTGCCTGTCGTAAAGAAAGAACTGAGATAATATGCACCTCGATCTTTCGTATGTCTTGTCCCTTCTTCTGACCTATAAGTACTGGGTGCTTTTTCCTATCGCCGTATTCGAAGGGCCTATTGTGACCATCGCAGCGGGATTGTTCTCCTCGCGTGGATATTTTTCTTGGCCGACGGCATACGTGGTCATTGTTGTCGCAGACACACTGGGAGATCTTCTTCATTATTATATTGGCTACCTCATCCGCCACAAACGAGCAAAGGGCTTGCTCAATGTTATCCGGATCGATGAAGCCAGAATAAGAAAGATCGAGGGGCAGTTTGAGAAACATCCAAAGAAATCAGTCCTCATGGGTAAGTTCCTCCACGGAGTCGGCGGCCTCATTCAAGTAGCGGCCGGAGTGGCGCGCATGGATATTCCCACTTTTCTTCTCTATTCGATCATGGGCACGATCCCGAAAGCTCTCGCTCTCGTGGCTGTGGGATTTGTGTATGGAAGCTATATCTATCAGATCAATAACTTTCTTTCAGCCGGAGCATTCTTGCTTTTGGTGGTGACGCTGTTCGGAGTTGCATGCTATCTCGCAGCTTCTAAATATTTGGAAAAAGAAGCGGCATGATACAATCGTTTAAAAATATCCATACGCCGGGGGATGTTCAAGACCTCTTGAACTCATTGCCCTTTAACTTTGAGAAGAAGGGAGAGACCTCTCGATCGGTCGAAGAGAGCATGGAAGCTGGGACGGCACATTGTTTTGAAGGAGCGCTCATTGCGGCAGCCGCTCTCGAAAAGCTCGGCCATAGGCCACTTCTCTTGGACCTCAAGACCACGAAGAATGATTTTGAACACGTGGTTGCGCTCTTTAAGGTCGACGGGCATTGGGGTGCGATCTCAAAAACGAACCATGCAGTGCTCAGATTCAGAGAGCCTGTATACAAGTCGGTGCGAGAGCTTGTGATGAGTTATTTTCATGAATACTTTTTGCCAAGCGGGGAGAAAACTCTCAGGAGCTTTTCTAAACCATTTAATCTCCGAAAGTTCGGGGACGAATGGATCACTTCAACAGAGGATCTCTGGCACATCGACAAGGCGTTGGATAATTCTCCTCATATAGATATTCTCACTAAAAAACAGATCAAGAATCTACGCTTGGCTGAGATGGTAGAGATCAAGGCTGGGGAGATCGTTGAGTTTAAAAAATGATATAATGAGGATATGAATATACATCCAATCATCGTTCATTTCCCCGTTGCGCTGCTTAGCTTGTATGCAGTGCTTGAGCTCGTGCGCTTTAGGAAAGTGATGGAAAAGCCATATTGGTTCTATATAAAAGGGGCGCTTGTGATATTTGGTAGCCTTGGGTCACTTGCAGCGTATGCCACAGGACCTGAGGGGAAACCCGCTCCGAGGATCCTAGAAATGCACGCCACCTTCGCCACGGCCACTCTCTTTATCTTTGCGGTCATTGCCTTCTCGTACCTCTTTCAGTGGTGTAAGCCAAATAAATATTCTGCGTTCATTCACCGCTCGTACATCATCATTCCATTGGCTGTGATCGGGCTTATCTGTGTCACTGTCACTGGAGCTCTCGGAGGTGCAATGGTCTACGGCACCCACTTTGATCCCTTTATGGCCCCGATCTTTAAGATCTTGGGAGTTTACTAGGATACAAAATAAAAACAGATTTCCTTTGCACGATCGTTTTCTACTGAAAACGTCTCTGCTCGAGCCAAGCTCTCAGCAAGGCACAGAAATCTGTTTTTATTTTGTATCCTGGAGCTTTGAACTTGTGTCCATCGCCTTGAGCACAATGACCGAGAGGATGAGAAAGATCGCCTCAAAAGGGAGAATGGCCAGGGAAAAGGAAGCGATGAGAGAGCCGATCATAAATGCTGTTGGATAGGCCATACGATAGATAGAGATCATCCCCGCGTCCCTCTTGTCGACATGTTTGAAGAAATAGCTCTCCGCGGTCACTTCGGTGATCGAGGCGCCCGTACGTGAGAAAAAAAGTAAGATCGCCCAGAGAGGGATCGAAGCGCTGTGGAGGAAGGGGATCATGATAAGCACGCAACCCATGATGAAGAGGCCGAGGGTCATGATCTCTTTTTCTCCGCACCATTTATCAGCCAGTCGCCCTACGGGGATCTCAAAGAGGATGAACGGAAGGAGCATGATGGTGAAGATGATGCTGATCTCGGACCATGCAAAGCCGATGTGGGTATGAAGATAGATGGGCATATAGATGACCATGAAGCTATAAAAAGTATCGAGGGCCAGGCGAACAAGAGTCACTCGGCGAATATTTTTGGAATGCCACCACGCCTTGAGTGGGATCTCAGAAAATCTCTGATGCCCATCTTTGAATCCACGGAATGAGTACGCGGCCAAGAAAAAAAGTGGCACAAGGAAAATGGCAGAGACGAGATAGAGGCGAGAAAATTCTCCATTTGGAGCCACAAGCCCAATAAGGAGAGGCGAGAGGACGAGGGCGAGGTTCCCCAAGGTGAGTGACATCCCTCTGACCGAGCCAGTTTGGTTTTCTGGTGTTGCATCTTCAAGAAAGATATCCAAGCTATAGAGGATCATGAGGGCGGTGCTGTCAAAGAGGATGAAGAGAAGCGCCATCGCCAGTGGTGTAGAGACGAGCGCAAGGCCGGTGACCGCGATAAGCTCAGCACAGAGGAAATAAGAGAGAAATCTGCGGTTCCCGACCAAGGAGAGCCATTTGAGCGCCAAGAAAATAAAAAAGATGTTCCCAAGTGCTCCGAGGATGTAGATGAATCCGACCATCGATGGATCAAAGAACTGTCCGAGGTAGGAAGAGTTCACATACACGAGCGAGTTGTAGTGAAAGAAAAAAAAGAACGTGGCTAAATAGACAGGCAGCAGTGCCTTTAGATTTTTATTTTTGAAACGTGCTCTCATGAATTTAGTATAACAAAAAAGCCCCACGCATGCGGGACTTTTTAGGGGAACAAATCCTTTAGTTAGACTCCGAGGATCACAGGGATCACGATCGGCTTCTTCGCGGTCTTTTGGAAGAGGAAACGAGATACGTCCTCGTTCACGGCGTTCTTGGCATAATCGAAGTTGATCGGATTCATGCCGACGGTGGTGGACTCGATCGATTTCTTGATCAGGTGACGGGCTTCGTTCAGGAGCTCTTGGGATTCTCTGAGGTAGATGAATCCGCGAGAGATGATGTCCGGAGACTTCTTCAATTTACCTGTTTGGGTGTTCACCATGGCGATGATGACAAACATCCCGTCGCCCGCGAGCATCTTTCTGTCTCGAATGAGAACTTCGGATACGTCCCCGACAGAGAATCCTTCGACGACAACGTCATCTGACGGAGCTTTCTCTGCGAGGCGCACCAAGGTCTTGCCTTCGTCTCTGATCTCGATGATAGAGCCGTTGTCCGGGACGATCACGTTCTCGCGAGCGGCTCCAAGAGAGACTGCGAGGTCTGCATGCATCTTGAGCATGTAGTGGTGGCCGTGGACGGGCATGAAGAACTTGTACGGGATCTGCTTGTGGACCCATTCGAGCTCTCCGCGCTTGCCGTGACCTGAGGTGTGAACGTCAGAATCAAGGTAGGTGATGATCTTTGAATCATGGCGGAAGAGGTTGTCCTTCAGCTTGGCAATAGCGCGTTCGTTGCCTGGGATGACCGATGAGGAGAGGATAATGGTGTCTGAGCGTCCGAGCTTGATGTGTTTGTGGGTCGAGTTAGCCATGCGCATGAGGGCGGCAAACTCTTCTCCTTGAGCACCGGTAGCGATCATCATGATCTTGTTTGGCGGATATTTGTTGATGTCCTCGATCGGCACGACATGGTCGATGTTCACGAGGTTCAAATGCTTGATGATGTCGACGTTGTTCTTCATGCTGCGGCCTTCGATCACGACCTTCTTTCCGTATCTGCGCGCGGTGTTCATGAATTCGATGATGCGCTCGACCTGGGAGGCGAAGGTGGCAATGATCACTCGGCCGGGAACCTCGGCGACGATCTTGTCTATGTTCTTCAAAATATAGCTCTCAGATGGAGAGAAGCCCGGCTTCTCGATACCGGTTGAGTCCATGGTGAAGAGTAGGACGTTTCGGTCCTTGAACATCTTGTATTGTTCGACTTCCTTCTCTACTGGGATACCGTTCTCGTTCTCGACACGGACGTCTCCGGTATTCACGATGTCTCCATACGGGGTCTCGATGATGATACCTGTTGAGTCTGGGATCGAGTGAGTGAGGCCGAAGAATCGAACCTTGAGGTCTGGTGTAAGAGGGATGGCTGCCTTATCTGATGCCTCGACGATGTGGATGTTGAGCGGTGGCAGATGGGGGAACTCTTCTTGGCGCTTCTTGATCATGAGAGCACCGAACTCTTTGGTATAAATTGGGGGATTGCCGATGCGGGTGATGAGGTAGGGGATGCCTCCGATGTGGTCGAGGTGTCCGTGAGTGATCACGAGCGCTTTGATCATGTGCTTTCGCTCCTCGAGGTATTTGGTGTTAGCCAAAATGTAATCGACTCCTGGGGTCTCTGCATCGGTGAACTGGATGCCGGCGTCGACGACGATGATCGCACCGTTCAGTTCTATGGCGGTCATGTTGCGTCCAACCTCCTCAACTCCTCCAAGGGGAACTATACGAATGACATTTGGGGCAAGGGCAGGAATGACGTCTGCGGGTTTTTTCTGAGCGATAGGACGATCAGAATCCCTGCGCATACCTTTCTGTCTGAGCGAGCGGGTCATAAGAGGAGATCGACCAGCCCCGCGATTAAAACCGCCTCGTTCGCGCCTGGGGCCGTGAGTGCGTGCGGGTCGGGGAGCGCTAGGTGCGCTCGGGGTAGTAGTTGGATTCATCTTTGTTGTTTATCTAACGAATAGTTTCCAGACTCGGGTCGTCTCTATGTACCAATCTCGTATGCCGAGGAATCTGTCCTGCGGAATGGTCAGCTCATCGAAGGTGATGGCTTTCACTGATTGTGGTGCGAGGTAGAGATAACTTGGCGTATACAGGAACACTGCAGGGACGTCAGAGCGGATCTCTTTGTCAAACGTTCGGTAGTTCGCTTCTTGCTTCACAGGATCAGCGGTTTCCCTGGCGTCTTCAAGCAGTTTATCTACGCGTGAGTTTGCATAGAGAGCGATGTTGAGGCCCGGATCGTTTCTTTCTGATGAGTGCCAAAATGGATACACATCCGCGTCTCGGCCGACGACCTCTCCGAAGAGAAGCGCATCAAACTTTCGAGGTCTGATGACGTTTTGGTTCAGATCGCCTGTCTCGAACACGAGCACATCCACTTTTGCTCCGAGCGCTTGCCATGCAGTGCGCAGTTCTTCTGCGACTGCTTTAAGTTCTGGAGCGTCACCAGTGGAGATCGAAAACGATAGAGTGATTGTAGCACCTTTTGTCTTTTTTTCAAATATGCCCGTTTGAGGATTTTTTGCCCATCCGCCGTTCACAAGGATGGTCTGTGCGGCCTCCATTCTCTGATCGATCGGAGTGGTCGTTGAACGCTCTCCGCTCCAGGAGAAGAGGGCCGGAGGAAGAGGTCCGTCGATCGGCGTTGCATAGCCATGAAATATATTCTGGACAATTTTTTCTTTTGGAGCTGAAAGGTCGAGGGCTTGGCGAGCTGACCGGTCGAGCAGCGCTTTGTTCTGGTTCTGATTGAAGAAGACGCCGAAGACTCTAGGCAGAGGCGATGAAAGCACCCGCGAATCCGCGCTTCTCAGCGTGAGTGCTTCTTCTGGAGAGAATCCCGAGATGCTCTCTATGTCTCCATTCTGATAGGCGCTTAAGAGTTCAGCTTGGTTCGGATAAAATTTGAATATGAAATGCTTTATCCACGGCATGCCTCCTAGAGACCTTTCAAACGGGGACAGGTCATAGTAGTCGGGGATACCGCCTGAGTTTCTCTGTACGCTATTAATAGTATAAGGACCAGAGCCGATCGGTAGAGCGTTGAATTGGCTGAAAGAGAATTCATCATCGGTGACGTTCTTCCAGATGTGCTTGGGCAAGATGCCGAGCGTTAGGTTGTCTATGAAAGGTGCATACGGTTTTTTCAAGGTAAACATGATGGTCGACTCATCAGGCCTCTCGACAGTGATCCCTGCCCAGGTGCCAAAGAGAGGGCTTTTGAGCGCAGGGTTTTCGATCTTTTGGATCGTGAACTCGACATCCTCGGCTGTCACAGGCTCACCATCGTGAAAAACCGCATCTGGCCGGATATGAACTGTATAGGTCAGACTGTCTGGCGAGACGGTGATCGAGTCTGCGAGATCATTCACCACAGATCCATCTGATTCAAGACGAACAAGGCCCGAGTAGATGAGAGCGGTGAGATTTTTGTCTGCTTCTGAATAGGCAAGGACCGGGTTGATGAACCTGGGGTTGCCTACCACCCCTTCGGTGAGGCTAGCTCCCTCAAGGGGAACTTCAACGAGATACGCGCTGTTCACCTGATAGACAAGCGACAGGCCGGATAAAACAAACAGACCTATGAAAAAATAGAAGACTGTTTTCTCCGCGATAGTGAAGGAGTGGACAGCTTTCTGAATAGAACGTTCTTTTGGTATGTCGAAGCGCTTCACAAGAAGCGTTCGGAGTGATGAATAGGTCATGGGTGACGCGATTATCTCGCGAAGAAGAGCGATGCGAAGGCGGTAGCAGCAAAGAGGATGGCTACGATGATGGTCAGCTGAAAGAGGGTTCTTTCGAATCCTCGGCGATTGTATTTACCTGCTGACATCCCGTCGGCTCCAAATGCACTTCCAAGGCCGGCCTCAGATCGCTGGAGAAGCACTCCTCCGATGAGGAGGAGCGAGAGGACTATCTGTATATATGGTAGGGCGTGGGCCATAAGCTAACTCAAGTATTATACAAAAATCCCACAATTCGGCAATTCGACCAAAGTTGATTTGGTGCACATTCGGGGTATAATTCGGCCACATTAGAAGTTTAAAATCATACGGAATATGAAAAAGAAAGCGTCAAAAACTTCTCTAAAAAAGCCTTCGATCTCTCCTTTGGGCGATCGCGTGCTCGTTCGCCCATTTACTATGGAAGAAGTGAACGGGAACAAACATTTTGGCATCATTATCCCCGACTCTATGTCTAAAGAAAAGTCTGCTCAAGGCGAAGTGGTCGCCGTAGGCCCCGGACGACACCACGAAGGAAAAATCATCCCTATCAATGTGAAGGTCGGGGACACTGTCGTCTTCTCAAAATATTCGTACGATGAGGTTGAGATGAATGGTGAAGAGTTGTATCTCTTGCGCGAAGACACTCTCCTTGCAGTTATAAAGAATTAATCGCTAAGCTCCTATCACTATGTCAAAACA
>JAZKAE010000007.1:23466-29575 GCA_040389345.1 Patescibacteria group bacterium | reverse complement strand
TGGGCCCTTAGCTTAGTTGGTAGAGCGCCTCATTTGCAATGAGGAGGTCATCGGTTCGAATCCGATAGGGTCCACAAAGGACACAAACATCCCGCCAATGCGGGATTTTGTGCTTTTGTGGAAGCCGGAAGTATATTGCGAACAGGAGTGAGCAATTCTGAGGCAGGGTCGTGGAAATCTTCGAGCGTCGGCGAGAGGATTATCCCTGACCACAAAATCCCCGTGCTATCATATGCACTTATGAAAGCCGTACTGTTTGGCACGAACAAAGAAGCAGTACGCACTCTTGCAGAAGAAGCCGGGTTCACTATAGTCGAAAATGATCCTGAATGCGTCATTTCATATGGTGGTGATGGGACGCTTATGCGGTCAGAAAGTGCCTATCCAAAGGTCCTCAAAGTACTTCTTCGCGACAGTTCGATCTGTAAAAAATGTTCAGCGTTCTCAAATGAAGAAGTTCTGAAAAAAGTGATCTCCGGCTCCTATACAACAGAAAAGCTTTGGAAGCTTGAAGCTAGAGTCGGAGACAAAATACTGCGCGCCGTGAACGACGTGATCGTCCACAATCAAAACCCCCGGCACGGTATTCGCTATACATTAAAGATCCAAGGCAAGCCATTTGGCAAAGTGATCATTGGCGACGGGATCGTCGTGGCGACTCCATTTGGATCGACCGCGTACTATAGAAGCATCACAGACAGCTATTTTGAAGTAGGGATAGGTCTTGCTTTCAACAACAGTACAGAACAAGCAGACCACATTGTCTTAAAAGATGATTCGGTGATCGAACTTGAAGTGAGCCGAGGGCCGGCTGTTGTGTTCGCAGACAACGATCCTGAAGAATTGATCTTGCAGGATGGAGATCAAGTACTGATCAAAAGATCCGAGGAATATACAGAGATAGTCTGCCCTCTCTAGAGAGTTCCTGAAGCAAGGCCGAGCAAATGCTCAAGAAATTCAATATGAGTCCAGCCAGCCGCGGTCAGAGATTCGGAGAGAAGCGAGTTCTTATGAAATTCCGGCAGTGAAGAAATATTTAATACATACACATTGCCAGCGGGTGTAAGGATCAGGTTTGAATGAGAATAATGGCGAAGTCCAAGGGCAGAGTGCGTCTCTTTCGCGGCTGCTTCCAGGATCTTGTGCTCCTCTGTGCTAAAGCTTGTGGGGAAAAGATATTCAGGTTTAGATCTAAATTTGGCTTCATAATCGGGCTGTTTGCGTTTTTTAGGCGTAGCAACTTCGATCGGCATAAACGAGTACAGCTTTTGACCCCGAGCTCCTTCCATCACCGCCACTTTGGCTTCCTTGCCTCGGACAAACTCTTCGATGACTGCCTTAGGAGAAACTTGAAGCACCTCGCCCACAGCAAGGACAAGTTCGTCAAATGTGTATGCCAAACGGACGATCCTTGCATCGCTCGTGCGAGGCGACTTTACTACTATAGGAAAAAGATATTCTTGAAAGATATCTGCAAGGAGCGATGCATCATCTTCTGCAGTGACTTCCTGATGCTTGGGCGTTCGTATATCATGTGAGCCAAGAACTTTTTTAAATGCATGATGCCGTGAAAGGGCTGATTCAATACTCTTGGTCCCTGTAAAAGGAATATGGAGATGAGACAACAGGCGCTGAACCTTCCCGTTTTCCCCATAGTGGCCATGGAGTGCATTAAAAGCGATATCTGCATGCTTTACCGCCTCATGAGGCTCCTTTCGTTGTCCGCCCACATGCCACTCATCATCTTTGGAAATGAATACATCGATCGGTTCATACGTGTCTGGCTTCTCACGTAAGAGCGACAACACATGTTCGCCTGTTTTCAAAGAAGCTGCATAATCCGTCGATGCACCACCGCGGAGCACGATCACGCGTTTTTTTGATCCAGAAGAAATACTCATGAATATATTATATACGAAAACCTTTGCCGCGTAGCTTCCTATGATACCCGATCGCAAACCTGTGAGCTTCTGAGTTTGCAAGAAGCACAGATCTTCCCCACTCTTGTTTTATCTTTTCTGAACCAAGGATATCTTTTGCCTTATGCCTAGTATCTTTAAGCACTGAGACCACCTCGATGTTAAGACCTAGCTCTTTTAGCACTTCGTGTGCTGCATTGATCTGCGCTACTCCGCCGTCCACTACGATAATGGTCGGCTGTTTCCATTCAGGATGATTGAATCTACGCCTCAAGACTTCTTTGAGATTGTTAGTATCGTCCACCCCTACTTTGCCTTTCACCCCTCGAATGCGAAATTTTCGATACTGGCTCTTCTCAAGCTCCCCGTCTTCAATGACAGTCATCACTCCCACGGTACTGGTACCCATAATATGGGCAATGTCATAAGCCTCAATGCGAACGGTATTCTCATTCTCCACTCGTTCGATGTCTCGCTTAATGAGAGCCACATCAGTGATGTGTTCGAGGGCGTACATCATTCGTTTCAACTTCCCTGCTTCTTCGAATTTCTCTGCCTTAGCGGCAGCATTCATTTCTTTTTCTAAACTTCTCACAAGCTCAGTCTTTTTACCCGAAAAGAAAAGCTCAATGCGTTTTATTTGTTTCCTATATTCGGTCTTAGAGATCCATCCTGCGCATGGCCCGGGACATAGCCCTATCTGAGCGTTAAAACAAGGCTTCAATTTGTTCGGATCGAGCTTGCACTTCTCATCTCTATACGGAAGTATTCGGCGGATGATCTTCAGAGCTTCTCTGAGTTCGCCTCCATGTGGGAAAGGGCCAAACACATTACGGAGCTTAAGACCCTTGGAGATGATGTTCCAATGAGCGACGTTTCGAGATCGCATAACCATGATCCTTGGAAAGTCCTCATCAGTGACTATCACCATGTTAAAGCTTTTGTTGTCCTTCTCCGCAGTATTGAATCTCGGTTGATACTTTTTGATCTGAGCTGCTTCAAGGATTAAAGCTTCAAGAACTGAGTCTGTGGTCGTCCACTCGATCGACGTCGCCTCAGTCATCATCTTTACCAAAAGCGGTCCGCGCGCGGACATGAGGTCTTTCATGAAATAGCTTTTTACTCGGTCCTTGAGCGAGGTGGCTTTGCCCACGTACAAGATCTCTTTTTTGGGCCCAAGGAAAAAATAGACACCCGGGGAGTCTGGCAGATCGTAGGTATGGAAGTCTTGACTAATCATGATAAGTATTATAATTTACTATCAGTACGCACACAAACATTGAGGTGACAGATGAACTTTCCACAGAATGCCCAGCTTTCTCCGCTGGCGGAAGCCGCCCTGAGCCAGGCCTCTGACGAGCAAGCTTCCGAATTTCATCAGGAGATGAGGAGCAAGATACCCCATGACGCGCACGAATCGTCCTACGGCAAGAGTGTCGAGAGGGCGGCAGAAGGCCCTTCTGGGCTCGTAATCTGCTCGATGAATCAGCCCTCGGGCGCCGAGTAACACCTCGTCGCTTTTTTTATTTCTTTTTGTCCTTCTTAAGAAGCTTCCTTAAGTAGAATCCTGTATGAGTATCAGTATTTGCTACTTCTTCAGGAGTTCCTTTGGCCACAAGTTTTCCTCCTCCGTCTCCCCCATCTGGACCGATATCGAGAATGTAGTCAGATGATTTGATCAAGTCCAAGTTGTGCTCGATGACGACGACGGTACCTCCTTTATCTACGAGCTTTTGAAGTATCTCAATAAGTTTCTTCACATCCTCATAATGGAGACCAATGGTCGGCTCATCCAAAATATAGATCGTCTTTTGAAGCTGAGGACGATAGAGCTCCGAAGCGATCTTTACACGCTGAGCCTCTCCACCTGAAAGTGTGGTTGCAGATTGTCCAAGCTTTAAATATCCGAGTCCAACCTCATCCATGGTCTTTAGACGATCATAGATGGCTGGGATATCTTCAAAGAAAGCGATGGCTTCTTCGACGGTCATCTCCAAAACCTCGAATATATTTTTCTTTTTATAGTGAACCTCCAGCGT
This sequence comes from Patescibacteria group bacterium, assembly GCA_040389345.1. Classification (GTDB taxonomy): domain Bacteria; phylum Patescibacteriota; class Minisyncoccia; order Phycocordibacterales; family Zambryskibacteraceae; genus JAIFWN01. The sequence continues at coordinate 25,617 of JAZKAE010000007.1, read as the reverse complement.
TTCTTTCATGAATCTCTTACCTCGACACACATCGCAGGGCACATACACCGTCGGAAGAAAGTGCATTTCCACTTCGATGACCCCATTGCCTTGGCATGTCTCACACCTCCCTCCTTTCACATTAAAAGAGAACCTGTTTGCTTTCCAACCTCGAGCTCGAGCCTCGGACGATTCGGCAAAAAGCTCTCGGATAAAGGTAAAGGCTCCTGTATAGGTCGCAGGATTTGAGCGTGGAGTACGTCCGATAGCAGATTGATCAATGAGGATAGCTCGCCCTACATATTCTGAGCCAGTAAAGGATTGAGCGTTGAACGTCTCTGCGCTTCTATACCTTTTATCCAATCTGGCTTGAAGGTTCTTATACAAGATCTCATAGACAAATGATGATTTACCCGATCCTGATACGCCGGTCACAGACACCATGCGTCCAAGCGGAATATCCACATTCAAATGCTGGATGTTGAATATCTTGCCTCCGCGAATAGAGATCTTGCCCTTCTCAGATTCTCTGCGATGCTCGGGGATCTCTACTTTTGCTTCTCCGCGCAAATACGCAAGAGTGAGAGATTTTGAATCGTTTTTCTTCGCTGTCAAAAGTGGTTCAAGATAATCTGCGACAACCACATGTCCGCCATGCACTCCTGCCCCAGGGCCGATGTCCACAATGTAATCCGCAGAATAAATAGTATCTTCATCGTGCTCAACGACGAGGATCGTATTGCCTAGGTCCCTGAGATCCAAAAGCGTCTTGATCAAGCGATCGTTGTCTCGTGCATGGAGGCCTATGGTGGGTTCATCCAAAACATATAACGCTCCCACGAGACCTGAACCAAGTTGTGAAGCCAGGCGGATACGCTGGGCTTCTCCTCCCGAAAGCGTGTGCGCTCGGCGATTCAAAGAAAGGTAATCGATCCCAACATTCAACATGAACTCAAGGCGTGCACAAATCTCTTTGGTGACTACCTTAGAAATATTTTTCTCACGAACGGTCAGTTTTATCTTTTTAAAGAATTCATCAGACTCCCTGATCGACATCTCAGTGAGGTCGACGATGTTCTTGCCTCCTATAAGCACATGTAAAGCTTCTTCTCGCAGTCGTTTGCCTTTACATTTTGGACATGGCTGATTTCCAAAGAGGTACTTGGTGCCCAGTCCATTGCACTCTGGACATGCCCCATATGGCGAGTTAAAAGAAAAGAGGCGAGGTTCTATCTCAGGAAAGGAGAAGCCGTCGTTTGGACACGCCCATTTGGCGCTCATCAAGATCTCATCCGGAACTTTTTGTTCGCTTTTAGGCTTTTGTTCATCAGCCATGTCGCGAAAGCGAACGACAAGCAGTCCATCTGATTCCTGGATCGCTTTTTCTATCGCCTCAGACAACCGTTCATGAGCGCTCTTCTCGTCGGTCTTGAATTCGTTTAGGCTAATCGAGTCGACGAGTACGGAGATCGAATGTGCCTTGGTTTTAGTAAGTTCGATCCTGTCTCTCAAACTTTTTCTTGCTCCATCGACGAGCACTTCCATATATCCTCGACCCAAGAGGTCATAGAGAAGCTGATAGTACTCGCCCTTCCTACCGCGCACTACCGGGGAAAATACTTCCACATATACGGGGAATTCCATTTTAGCTGTCTTCACCTCGGCGAGGGTTTTTTCATCTACGCGCTCAAGCACAAAGTTCTTGATCTCTTCGTTCGAAAGCTTTTTGATCTCCGTCCCACAAATGGGGCAATGAGGATGGCCGATGCGAGCATAGAGAATGCGCAAGTAGTCATAGATCTCGGTGATAGTAGCCACGGTCGAACGAGGATTGTTCGAGCGCGAGGTTTGATCGATCGAGATGGCTGGAGACAATCCTACGATCTCATCAACATCCGGTTTCTGCATTTGCTTCAAAAATTGCCGAGCATACGAGGATAGAGATTCTACATAGCGCCTTTGGCCCTCTGCAAAGATCGTATCGAATGCCAAAGAGGACTTGCCTGAGCCAGAAAGTCCTGTAAACACGATCATCTTGCCGCGAGGCATCTCTACCGTAATGTTCTTAAGGTTGTGAGTGCGGGCACCGCGAACGATGATCTTGTCATTATCTTGGTTTGGTTCCTTTGCCATACAAATATGACCCGGGGCTGTGCCCTGGGGGTTACCTAT
>JAZKAE010000007.1:1458-23366 GCA_040389345.1 Patescibacteria group bacterium | reverse complement strand
GCGTGACCTCCCGCCGAACTCTTACCACAAGAGTTCGGTTTTTCTTATCCCAACTCATCAATATTGACGAAAATGATAAAGAAGGTTATTATACATGCAGACTTTTTCAACCCTCAACCACGTGTGACATGTCTGATTGGGTAGATCTTTCGATAGCCTCCGTGGATCTCACCGCGCTGTGCAAGGCGTCTCCTCTCCTTCATCCGGACATTATCAAAACGGCCTTAGCGAGTCCGGTACAAAGAGCACCATATAAGGTGATCTGCAGAATGCTCGACGGATTCGAGCGTCCCGAAGTTGAGAACTACCTCGAGGCGTATACCAAGTTCAGGATGATCAAGGATGACTACGATACGACCATCATCCACCTTGCGATCCGGCGGCTGGCATCCTTCTCTCTCACGCAGCAGACCAGATCGCGCTCTCAGAGCGCCGCTTGAAACCTTCAACCCTTGCGGTCGGAGGTTTTTTATTTGACCTATAAGGTTGGTTGTTGTAAATTCAATCTAGCAGTACCTTCACCCTTAACCGGACGGACATGTCGAGACGGCGTCGAAATGAGAGAAATTGCCGTAAGCTTCCCCACCTCACAAAGGAAGCTGCTAACCTCATCAAGCAGAATGGCCCGAGATGTTTCAGGGTACGTATCTGCCCGACATGCTATGAGGGATGGCTCGTCAGCAGCAAGTACCACCGAATACGCCCACCGCGATCGATTACCTCTTCTCGCCAAGTCCGGCCCGCCCATCGTCCGCAGAGAACGTTTGCCCGAGCATCCTAACAAGGATGCTTTTTTCTATCTCCCGCCTTTATGATCGGGCAGTCTTTTTACCTTTTTGAGCTTTCTCTAACCGCTTCTCTAGCTGATAGATCTCATCGCGAATGATCGCCGCGGTCTCAAAATCAAGATCCTTCACCGCATGCTCCATCTCCTCTTTTTTATTTTTTAATAACTTTTTCGGATCCTTATCAAAAAGTGCTTCATCAGTCTCAAGGAGCATGTCTACTGCGTGGTGGTGTTCTCGCTCCAACGTATCCGTGATATCTTTGATCTTCTTTTTGATAGTGATAGGGGTGATGCCGTGCTTTTTGTTGTAGGCAACTTGGATCTCTCGTCTTCGTTTGGTCTCGCTCATGGCTCGCTCCATGGAACCAGTGATCGTGTCTGCATATAGGATCACTCGACCTTCAATGTTCCTCGCTGCACGGCCAATGATCTGGATAAGTGACGTCTCTGATCTAAGAAATCCCTCTTTGTCCGCATCCAAGATGCCGATGAAAGTCACTTCGGGAAGATCAAGGCCTTCGCGCAAAAGGTTCACTCCAACCAGCACGTCGAACTCTCCTTTTCTAAATTCTGTGAGGATCTCGATGCGCTCTATGGTTTTGATCTCTGAGTGAAGGTACTTGGCTTTCATCTTTTTTTCCTTGAGGTATTCAGAAAGATCTTCAGCCATCTTCTTGGTGAGAGTTGTAGCGATCACACGACCTCCTTTCTTCACCGCCTTCTCCGCTTCATCTATGAAATCAGCCACTTGTCCGCTATAACTCCCCTTGCTCTGGATAGGACGCACATCGACGATCGGATCAATGAGACCCGTAGGACGGATGACCTGCTCGACAACTTTTTTGCTGTGCTCCTTTTCAAATGGTCCTGGGGTAGCAGTAGTAAAGATGACCTGCCCCACTCTTTCTTCGAATTCTTTAAATTTAAGCGGACGGTTATCCAGCGCGGAAGGAAGCCTGAACCCGTGTTCTATGAGCGTATCCTTGCGCGATTTATCTCCGGCATACATGCCGCCAATTTGTGAGATGGTCACGTGCGACTCGTCTATGATAGTGAGGAAATCAGGCTTACCATCTTTATGCGGGAAATAGGAAAGGAGCGAGTCTGGTGCCTCCCCAGGCTTTCTGCCGGTGAAGTGGCGGGAGTAGTTCTCTATGCCGTTGCAATACCCAACTTCTCGGATCATCGCCAGGTCATACGTAGTTCGCCTCTTTAAACGATCCGCTTCAAGGATCTTGCCTTCAGTTTTGAAGACCTCAAGCTGATCCGTAAGTTCACTCTTGATACTTTCAAATGCCCTCTTAGCTTCATCTTCTCCTGTGACGAAGTGCTTGGCTGGGAAGAGGAAGAAGGAATCGGGCTCGCTGATAATGGCTCGCGAGACTGCATCGATTCGTTTGATCGATGCGACCTTTCCTTCCTCGATCTCTACTCTATATATAATGCGCTCCCCGGTGGGCATGATCTCAACAGCATTGCCCAAGGCCCGAAATGTACCCGGCTTTACGTCCGCATTCGTTCGAGAGAAATGGATGTGAATAAGATCTCGGATAAAGTCCGCTCGAGAAACAGGACTACCCTTCAGGATCTTCATGTTCACTTTTTCGTATTCTGCTGGCGAACCGAGGCCGTAGATGCAGGAGACTGAGGCGACGATGATCACATCTTTCCTCGTCAGCAAGGCCTGGGTCGAGGCATGCCTCAAGCGGTCGATCTCCTCGTTGATCATGGCTTCCTTCTCTATATAGGTATCTGTGACCGGCATGTACGCCTCTGGCTGGTAGTAGTCGTAATAGGAGACGAAGTAATGCACCGCATGGTCAGGGAAGAATTCTCTGTATTCTTGAGCAAGCTGAGCAGCAAGGGTCTTGTTGTGAGCGATAACCAAAGTAGGCTTGCCTATCTGCTCGATCACATTAGCTGCAGTAAAGGTCTTGCCCGAGCCTGTCACTCCGAGGAGGGTTTGGTATTTGAATCCTTCTTTTACTCCAGCCACAAGCTCGCTTATAGCTTTGGGCTGATCCCCTGCTGGTGCAAAATCATTTTTGATCGTGAAGACTGACATAAGGCTTGATTATATTACTGACGATAGCCCTTAAGGAAGCTTTCTTTGAACTCCTTGAAATTTCCATCCAATATCGCCTGTCTCATGCGCTTCACAAGGTTAATGATGAAATAGAGGTTATGGATCGAGCCAAGGGTCGAGGCAAGCATCTCGTGCGAACGATAGAGATGCGAAAGGTAACCCAAAGAATAGTTCCTGCAGGTCGAACACCCGCAAGTTGGATCGATCGGACCAGTAGCTTCGATGAACTGGGTGTTCCCGATGTTGATCTTACCGTTCTCTGTGTAGAGGGTGCCTCCCCGCGCCCGGCGAGTAGGGGCCACGCAGTCAAAGAGATCGACACCGTTCTCTACCCCCATAAACAGATCCTCTGGTTCACCAATACCAAGAAGGTGCCTCGGTTTGTCCTTGGGCAACACACCATTCACCCACTTCACAGCAGTCTCCATGTCTTCCTTGGCGAACGACCCGCCTATGCCGAATCCATCAAACCCTTCTCCGGCTGCAGTTTTCATCTCAGAGATCAATTTTGCAGAATCTTTCCTCAGATTCTCTTCCCTACCTCCTTGGACTATGCCAAACAATGCTTGGAATTCTGAATTGGGTTTTGATTTGTGATATTCCAAGCTTTTCTTGGCCCAGCGATGAGTGCGGTCGAGAGCTTCTTCTTGATATTGCACTGTCTCTGTCGGCGAGGTGCATTCATCGAATGCAAAGATGATGTCTGCGCCGAGGTTATGCTGGATCTCCATGGATTTCTCCGGCGTAATGTAGTGAAGTGATCCGTCGATGTGCGAGCGAAAAGAGACGCCGTCTGAGCCGATCGTCGCAAGCCGTGGGGCACCGTCTTCGTTCGAGCGTTCTTGGAGCAATTGTGAAGGATCAGTGATAGACACAACTTTATTGAGCGCCTTGCCATAGGCAGCACCCAAAGAGAAGACTTGGAACCCTCCGGAGTCCGTCATGATCGGACCGTTCCAATTCATGAACTTATGAAGTCCGCCAAATTTCTTCACTCGCTCATCGCCAGGCTGGAGATAGAGATGATAGGTATTTGCAAGTACCACATCAGCGCCAGCATGTACTACATCCTGGGGAGATAAAGCTTTGACCGTTGCCTTGGTGCCCACGGTAACAAAAGCTGGCGTAGGGATAGTCCCATGAGGAGTTTCGAGTGTCCCCGCTCTGCCCAGCGAGCCAGGAATTTCTTTAAGAATAGAGAATTTTATGGGGGTCACTATCTCTTTGAAATTATAGATTTCTTGTACACATCAAGGTGCTCGAGGGCTACCCCTGTGCCTTTGGCCACACAATACAAAGCGTCTTTGGCGAGCACGGCCTTCACTCCTGTGCGTCTGAACACAAGTTCGGGAAGATGGCGAAGCTGAGACGATCCTCCGGTCATAATGATGCCTCGGTCGATAATATCCGAAGAGAGCTCAGGCGGAGTTTCTTGGAGGACATCTTTGATAGCCTTGATCATCTCCCTGAGCTCTTTTTGGATCGCTTTGGTGATCTCGTTTGTTTTGATCTCAACAGTTCGGGGCAAACCAAGTACAGAATCTCGTCCTTTCACACTCATAGAAAGTTCTTCATCGAGTGGAACCGCTGACCCGATCTTGATCTTGATGTCTTCAGCCGTCTTGTCACCTATGGCCAGGTTATAGGTCTTCTTTATATGGTCAGCGATCGCAGCATCGATCTTGTTGCCTGCCACCTTTACTGAAATAGACGAAACAATACCTCCTAGAGATATCACTGCTACGTCGGTCGTCCCACCTCCTATATCGACGATCATGTGTCCCGCCGCTTCTTGGATAGGAATACCAGCGCCGATCGCTGCGAGGATCGGCTCCTTTACCACATACGCATTCTTGGCGCCCGCCTTCATTGCGGCTTCGACCACTGCGCGTCTTTCTGTAGAGGTCACTCCAGCTGGTACGGAAATGAGAACGTCCGGCTTCCAGATGTTCCACTTACCAAGTGCTTTGTTTATATAGTAGCGAAGCATGGCTTCAGTGACCCTGTAGTCCGCGATCACACCGTCTTTCATTGGCCGATACGCGATGATATTTTCTGGCGTACGGCCGATCATGGTCTTGGCCTCTGCGCCTATGGCCAATATTTTGTTGTCGTCCTCCGAAACCGCGACGACCGAGGGCTCATTTAATACGATCCCTATGCCTGGGACGAATACGAGTATATTCGTTGTTCCAAGATCGATGCCGAGCTTCTTAGATCCAAGTGTCATGCGACCATAATACCGCTATAATAGGCCCATGTCGAAGACTGAAAGACTCTTTGTAGTTGAGGTGATACCCATCGTCCGAGGCCTTCCTAAAGCCACCCTTTCATACTTTACAAAGGAGAAGCTTGCCCTGGGATCTTTTGTGTCTATCACAGTGAGAAATACCAAAGCCCTCGGCTTGATCGTTCGGATCACTGATGCAGAGTCAATGAAATCGAGCTTGAAATCATCAAACTTTGCTCTCAAAAAGCTTGTCCCATTAAAGGGAGACTTTTCGCTTTCTCCATCTTTTATCCGCGCCGCAGAGATTGCATCGAATTATTACGCCACTTCTGTAGGCAGCATTCTCGGCTCCACGATCCCAAAAGCGCTTTTAGAATCACCCGAGCTTCTATCCTACGGAAAGGCTAAAGAGCAAAAGGCTACGCTTGCCCGAGAACCTCTTTTGGTTCAGCTTTCAGATGAGGAACGTTATAGGGAATACAAATCGATCGTCAGAGGCGCCTTTGCTCGAGGAAGCTCCGTCCTTTTTCTTGTACCGAATATCGAGGATTGCCTGAGAGCGCATGACCTATTGGCCAAAGGCATCGAAGACTTCGCATTTACCACGGCGCGCAAGTCTCCTAAGGCACTCAAGGAAACCTTACTTCGGGCGCATGAGGTGAGGCATCCAGTGCTCCTTATTGCGACTCCTGCATTCATTTCATTTGATCGTCCGGATCTTGATACCATTATCTTTGAGAAAGAGAACTCCCGCTCATATAAAACTTTGGCGCGTCCGTACATTGATCTACGTGTGTTTGGGGAATTTCTGGCCGAACAGTCTGGCAAAACTCTCATTCTTGGAGATTCAGTCCTTTCACTGCGATCGCTGTTAAGAGAAAAGCAGGGCAAATATGCCGAACTTTCTCCCCTTAAATGGAAAACTCATTATGACGCACAGGTTGAACTGATCGATATGAAAGCCAAGGCCGACGCTGATGATAAAGGAGAACCCAGCTTCAAGATCTTTTCACCCGAGCTCGTGCACATGATCAAGGAAGCAATTCTTGAGAAGCGCAAAGTGTTTCTTTTTGGCGCTCGCAAGGGTCTGGCACCCTCCACGGTCTGTCGGGACTGCGGGACAGTACTCCCGTGTGAGAATTGCAAGGCGCCCATAGTTTTGCATGAGCGCATGAATAAGGACAGGTTCTATCTCTGCCACGCCTGCGGTGCTCAAAGGGATGCAGAAACACGCTGCGGGCACTGCAACAGCTGGAACCTCGTGCCCCTGGGCATCGGTGTGACTAGGATCAAGGATGAGGTGAGAAGACTTTTTCCCGGGACTCCTCTCTTTGTTCTGGACAAAGAGCATACAGAAACCGCCAAGGAGGCAGCGAGGGTGGCAAAGGAATTTGCAGGAGACAAGGGCGGAATAGTTATCGGCACCGAGCTTGCGCTGTTGTACCTGGAGAAAGTGCCATATATAGGCATTGTGTCTTTGGACTCGCTTTTTTCAATTCCGGACTTTGGGATACACGAGCGGGTCTTTTATCTCGTCAATCGGATCCTTGAAAAAGCAGAGCGAAAAGCGATCATCCAAACTCGAAACATCGGCAAGGATGTGCTTGTACATGCAAGCCGAGGAGATATCCTTGAATTCTTTAGAGCGGAGATCAAAGAGCGCGAGGAACTCTCGTATCCCCCATTCTCGATCTTCGTTAAGATCACCACAGAAGGCAGCCCTGAGGAACTCACAAAGAAGGCTCGATTCCTCCAAGGAATTTTTGCGGAGCACTCTCCGGATTTTGTCAAAGAGCGAGGAGTAAAAAGTGGTCACATAGGCCTCTCGATGATCCTTAGATTTTCTCGGACAGAATGGCCCAAGCTCGAAGTGTTAGAGCAGCTGGCTTTGCTTACTCCCGATTTTTTGATTAAAGTAGAACCTGATAGTCTATTCTGATGAAAATCCCAATTCTTGACCAACAAGACCCGATCCTCAGGCTTCATGCCAAAGAAGTGGCAGAAGCAGACATTGGCTCGAAAAAAATACATACTGTTCTCAGTAGAATGAAAAAAGCGCTCTATAGCCAAGAGGACGGAGTGGCCATTGCAGCTCCCCAGATCGGAGAGAGTCTCCGCATATTTATCGTGAGCGGCAAAGCTCTTGCGATGACCCGCAAAAACAAAAGAGCAAAAAAGGATATCGATGCAGATGAGATCGAGGAAGAATTCTCAGATCTCGTATTCATAAACCCAGTGATCACCAAGCTCTCAAAAAAGAAGAGCAGTATGGAAGAAGGATGCCTTTCAGTCCGCTGGCTCTACGGTGAGGTCGAGCGTTCTACCAAGGCGACGGTCAGAGCATACGATGAGCAGGGCAAAAAATTTGAAATGGGAGGGACGGATCTCATGGCCCAGATATTTCAGCATGAGACTGACCACTTGGATGGAGTGCTTTTTACCGACAAGGCAGAGAACATACGAGATCTTCCTCCTAGCGATTCAGAAGATGAAGAATAAGTTCATCTTTTTTGGAACATCGAACTTCTCTGTTTATGTATTGGATGCGCTCCTTGAGAAAGGCTATGCTCCCATTGCCGTAGTGACATTTCATGATAAGCCAAATGGGCGCAATCTCACCCTAGTCCCTAATCCGGTAAAAGTATGGGCCCAGCAGCATGCTATTGAAGTGATCGAGACCGATTCGGTACGCAGCGAGCTGCATCTCACTCAGCTCAAGCATCGCAAGGCAGATGTGTTCGTAGTGGCGAGCTTTGGCAAAATCATGCCCAAAGAACTTATCTATCTGCCTCCCCATAAAACCCTCAACGTCCACCCCTCTTTGCTTCCCAAGCTTCGCGGTCCGGCTCCTATCCAAGGAGCGATTCTCGGGGAAGAAAAAACTGGAGTCACAATTATGCGCATTGATGAAAAGATGGATGAAGGTCCCATCTTGGCCTCAGAAGAAGTTGTCTTCCCTACCTGGCCCGTGCATTATGCTGTCGCCGAGAAGAAGCTTGGCCAGACTGGTGGAGAGCTTCTCGCTCGCATTCTTCCCATGTGGGTGAACGGAGAGGTGCGAGAGACGGAGCAGAATGCGCCGCTTGCAACCTATACGAAAATGATCAAAAAGACCGACGCAGACATCTCAAACGACAATCCCGAAAGCGCCCTCAGAAAGATCCACGCCTACAGCACCTGGCCAAGAGCCCGCAAAGGAGCTCTCATCATCACTGACGCTCATATTGAAGGCGGCGCTTTAGTACTCGACAAGGTTATCCCCCCAGGCAGAAAGGAAATGAAGTATACAGATTACTTGCGCGGCCATTCAAAATAATGTAGTAGCTAATTATTTATTTCTCCAATCCCTAAATCCTCGCATCATATCTTTAACGGCTCGCTGACCTCGTCGAAGCATTGCCATGCTTTTTCCTTTTTCGGTCGATAGCTCCCTCTTTACTTCATTCTCAACGAGATCAATTGCTTTATACAGATCATCTGACTCTTTTGTTGCAACGAGATTTAATCCTTCCCCGACCATTCGTACCTCAGCCCTGAACACGTCTCCGCTTTTATGATGCGCAGATGGTTTGCCTACTTCCACGAACACATCGACTGCAGTTCGCGGCCCCATATATTTTTCCACAGCCCCGATCTTTTTGTACACATAATCGGATATCGCTCCGGTGAGTTCGATGCCTGTAGCTTTGATATGAATGTTCATGGGCGTTTAATTATGGATATACCCTTATGATACCAAGAACAGGCGCCGATACGCCTGTTCAAAAGTCTATTCTTCTGGAGTCTCGTCGGCCTCCCTTCGAGATTCTTCTGCTGCTTCTCTGGCAGTTTCAGCCTGAGCCTCTTCGGCGTCGGCAGCGACCTCATCAGCATCCGCTTTAGCGTCCTTTGCCTCTTTTACGTCCGCCTGAGCATCTTTTTGTTCATCTGTTGCCATACAAGATCATGATTAGCTGATAACGTATTCATGGCCCATATATACAGACGAAAGAGCTTCATATTCGTTTCTCTTCAATACCGTGATCCTCTTCTTATGCAAGGGGTTCTGTATATACCTTAGAAATATCTTATAGCTATCATGGTCAAAGGCTGGTGCTAGAGTTTCTTCTCGCACGTCGTCTTCATCGGTTTTAATATCTTTAAGTAGGCACCAGTTGTCGAGTACGAACGAATGTTTCCGCAGATCGTCCACTCTTTCCTCTATTATTATCGGACCAGCAAATGGCCAAGCCTTTATTGAGCGCGCTTTAAATGCGCCTGACACTCGCTTGTTATATGCGTTGTGGTCAGCTATCCCCGTACAAGCCCCATCGCACATGCCGAGCTGACTATAGAAGCAAGCGCCTTTTGTATTCTCAAGTCCAAGGAGTTTCCCACACAGGCCATGTTCCTCTCTCGTACCTGAGAGAAATTCTTTTGCCTGGCGTACACTTTTAAATATGCCGAGCACGTTTGCATATTCCTCTGGCTCGATGCCTTTTATTCGTTCAAGTGTGACCCCATAATACTTTCCGACCTCGGTCTTTTTTGCTACGACAAGTTCGCTTTGCCGTCTCAACATGCGGTTATAGATCGGAGAGAGATCTTTGATCATTTTTGATTCGAGGAGTAGCGCTGACAATTCTCCCGCGCACTGAACGGCTTCGACTCTCACAGTTTGCTGACAGAGCTCCATCTCCTTGCCAGCAGCATGGTCGTTTGAAAAATGTGAAAGTACTCGGTGCCGCACCCCTCTTGATTTTCCTATATAGAGGATCTCATCCTCCGGTCCATAGAATGTATAGACTCCCGGTCCTTCCGGAAGCGTCCTCACAGAATCTTCGTTCAGAAATTGAGGCAATGTGTTTTCTTTAAGCAGAAGCCTCACTGTCTCATGGAGCTCATCGATCCGTCCTTGGTCTTCCACAGTTCGCACAAAATCATACAGCACTCTCGCATCATCGAATGCTCTATGTCTGTTCTCGCAGACAAGCCCGTGCCGTTCGATGACCGTAGAGAGATCGTGTTTCCGTTCCCCTGGATAGAGCTTCCTAGAAAGACGCACGGTGCAAAGGCACTTTTCGTTCAAACTGATCCCACAGCGCTTGAGCTCATTCTTCAGGAACCCGTAGTCGAACCGAGCATTATGAGCGACAAAGATCGCACCACCCAGAAGCTCGCCTACCTTGTGAGCCACATCCTCAAAGAGCGGAGCGCTGACGAGATCCTCTGTATGTATCCCAGTGATCCTTTCGATCGATGGAGGCAAGGGCTTCTCTGGATCGATGAAAGATCGAAATGTTTCAACGATCTCTCCGTTCTCTACGCGCAGTATCCCTATCTCTATAACGCGATCGAACACCGGACTGCCGCCAGTGGTCTCGACGTCGACTATAGCAAATGTTTTATCTGTAAAGGACCTCATAAAGAGGCCCTATAATATCAAATTTTGTTCAAAAATTCGCCATATTTTGCCTGAACCTTATCAAGCTTTGGGTTAATGACCACTTCACAGTATGGATTGCCCGGATGCTTGGCAAAATAATCCTTATGATAATCCTCTGCTTCGTAGAAAACACCAAGAGGAGCGAGCTCAGTGACCACGGGAGCCCCCATTGTCGAGGACGCATTAATCTCTTCAATATACTTCTCTGCCCTGGTCTTCTGCTCCGGTGTTGTATAGAAGATAACTGATCTGTACTGAGTCCCTACATCAGCTCCTTGTCTATTCAAGGTGGTCGGATCATGGCTACCAAAGAATATGGTAAGGAGGGTCTCATACTCTACGAGTTCTGGGTCGTATTCGATCTCTACCGCTTCTGCGTGTCCAGTATTCCCGCTTGATACAGCATCATACGTTGGATTCTCTAGAGTTCCGCCAGAATAGCCAGGCAAGACTGAAGATACCCCACGGATCTTCTTAAAGACCGCTTCAGTGCACCAAAAGCATCCTCCTCCAAATACTGCTATTTCTTTCATCTAGATATAATACCACTTTTGCAAGTCTGATTAAGGCTGTACGTCTATACGGTATATGGCCAGCTGGGACAAACTAACAAGCAGAGGAAATGTTGAGGACCGCAGAGGCTTTGGCCCAGCAGCGGGAGGAGTGGGGATTGTTGGGGTTGTGGCATACCTGCTTTTTACATTTCTCTCGGGTGGAAACGTGGATGTTGGGACGGTGCTCCAGGGCATAGAGAATTCTCAAGTGGCACAAGTCGAAAATTACAATGCTGAGGATTTTGCCGGGGCGGATTCATATGAAGTATTTACCTCTACTGTCCTTGGATCAACAAACGATATGTGGAGTAGTATCTTCTCACAAAATAACCTTACCTATACTCCTCCTCATCTTGTCCTTTTTAGAGGAAGCACTAATTCATCGTGTGGAGGAGCGGTCTCCTATGTAGGTCCTCACTATTGCCCAGAGGACAACACGATCTACCTTGACGAGACGTTCTTTAATGAACTAACTGGGAAGCTTGGTGCAGAGGGAGGAGATGTAGCAGAAGCATATGTTATCGCTCATGAAGTGGGTCATCATGCTCAACATGAGCTTGGGATCATGGATCAGATCGATCAAACCAGCAATGAAGATTCTGTAAAGCTTGAACTTCAAGCTGATTGTTTTGCCGGACTATGGCTTCATTCTATTAAGGATCTCGGTGTATATGAGCCTGCTGAGATTAACGAAGCGGTCGATGCAGCGCGGTCGGTCGGAGATGACAGGATCCAACAGGCAACATCTGGCCAGATTAATCCTGAGCAATGGACCCATGGATCTTCAGCTGAGCGCGTTGCCTGGCTAAATCGCGGCTACTCGTCGGGATCAATAGCCTCATGCGACACCTTTAACTGACGTATTGCTCCTCTGTAAGAGCTCATATATGATGACGCTATTATGGGAGCGCTTATGAGCAGCCTTGTGAAAAAAATCTTCCTCTGTGGGCTCATTGCGGCCGCCGCGATTGGCGGCTATATGATCGGCAGAAGCAAGCCTGATGTTCTTACTCCGCTTGTGGTCCGCACAAATGATGATGACCTTAAGTTCATTAGCCCCCTCGTTGTCTTTACTATCGGCGATAAAAGCAATTATCCAGAATATAAGAGCTTTGAGCAGAAAGTTCAAGATTATATTAGTACTGCAAAGAGTGAGGGCAAGGCGACAAATGTCTCAGTGTACTTCAGAGATCTGGTCAATGAATCTTGGGCGGGCATTAATGAGGATGAGAAATATGCTCCATCGAGCATGCTCAAGGTCTCGGTCATGATGGCGTATTTTAAGAATGCAGAGACGCATCCTGAGATCCTCAAAACCTTATCCTTGTATAAGCCCGAGATCGACCCCGGCCAAACCTATAAGCCTGTAGATTCGCTCTCTTCTGGCTATCACACAAACCTTGAGCTCATTGAACAAATGATAAAGGAGTCAGATAACTCGGCTGCGGATATTCTTTTTTCAAATCAAAAAGATGCGATGCTAAAAGTCTTTCAGGATCTCCACCTCCCCCAAGAAAAGGACCCAAACGACATAGATTTTATGTCTGCTCGCCTCTATTCTCGACTTTTTCGAACTCTCTATAATGGAAGTTACTTAACCCATGATCTTTCAAACTCTGCCCTCAAACTTCTTTCAGAAACAGATTTCAATGATGGACTTGTTAAAGGTGTACCCGCAGGTGTTACGGTAGCTCACAAGTTTGGAGAGCGCACCGTGAAGGAAAACCCTCTTGCAGGTGACAGCGAATATCGGGAGCTTCATGACTGTGGGATCATCTATCATTCTCAAACGCCGTATTTTCTCTGCGTCATGACCAAGGGTCATGAATTTATAGATCTTGAGTCCATTATCGCCGATATCTCGGCCATCGTGTATGCGGATGTGGACCAGAGAACTCAGGCCAAATAAGCCTGCATTTATATACAATAATACTTCGCTCACAAAGAAAGAACAGGCTCATCTGCACGTCACATTACATACGGATATTCATGAAAACACGAATAATCATCGTATGTATATGTCTCTTGAGCCTCGGGGCTCTTATTTTATCCCACAAAAATAGTAGAGGACTCTTAGGCAACCCTCCAGTCTATTCCAAGCAGAATATGCTGGCATCGCTTTGGTATCACTACAAGCTTGAGAATCTGGAGCCCAATACATTGCGCGCGCTAGACAAAGAGAGAGACAGTATTACTACATCAGAAGGACAGAGCTACACCATGCTTCGGGCTGTGTGGATGAATGATAAGCCGGTCTTTGATCAAACATGGCAATTTACTAAGGATAATTTGCAACATAAAAACGGCGACCATCTCATGAGCTGGCTGTTCGGACAAAAGCCCGACGGAACGTACGGTGTCATAGTTGATCAGGGAGGAGACCACACCGCAAGCGATGCTGATTCAGATATCGCCCTTGCCCTTCTCTTCGCCTCCAAACGCTGGAATAATGATGCCTACAAAGGCGACGCTCTAAATATCATTAAAGATATCTGGACCAAGGAAGTAGTGCTTGTGAAGGGCAAATACTATCTGGCTGCAGGCGACACGGAAAAGATCGACAAGACGAAGAACTATTATGTTCTTAATCCTTCATATTTTGCTCCCTACGCCTACAGAATATTTGCAGAAGTTGACCCGGCTCATCCTTGGCTTGGGCTTGTTGATACCTCATATGAAGTGCTGAATCGGAACATGGACTCCCTTGGGGCATCTTCAACCGGACTTCCTTCAGATTGGCTTGCGTTAGATAAAAGAACTGGTGGGATCGGCGTTGCCCCGAAACTTTCTTCGGATTACAGCTTTGATGCCATGAGGATCCCCTGGAGGCTTGCTCTTGATCGGGAATGGTTTGGCTCATCTCAAGCTCTCGATACTCTTTCGAAGTTGAAATTCCTTAATGAGGAATGGAGTAAGGGCAAGATCCTTACACACTATGCACACACTGGTGACCCCATACTGGAGGCGGAAACGCCTGCGATGTATGGAGGGGTTATTGGCTATTTTATGAGCGGGAACGCAGAGCAGGCCGAAGATATATATATGAAAAAGCTTGAATCCCTCTATGATCCGGATACCTTTACCTGGAAAGATCCTCAAAATTATTATGATTCGAACTGGGCCTGGTTTGGAATGGGATTATACAATCATTTGCTTCCTAATCTTTACCCGATCGGGGATATCTCAACTATATGAACACCCTTGCGATCACACTTCAAAAGCATGCGGGTAGGTCAGTGGTCATAGGGATTATGATCTTTGCTCTTTTGGTTTCGTGGATCGCTCTTATGCCCAAAAGTCTTCGCTTGGACGAAACGCAAAGCGTCGGACAAACAAATCACACCCTGGTCGGCACTCTACATGTGATAGCCGCAGATGTTCATGTACCTCTGTATTTTGTTCTTCTCCATACATGGATCATGGCATTTGGTTTTACTGCCGGGGCGATGCGCATGCTCTCTTTGATATTCTTGCTACTTTCTTTTCCTACGCTGTATATTCTGGCCAAAGATTCATATCCAAAAAAGATAGCTATCTGGTCAGTACTTCTTGCTGGATTTTCGCCCTTTCTTCATTGGTATGGATCAGAGGCTCGTATGTATACTCTGCTCTTTCTCATAACTGCGCTCAATCACATCTTCTTCCTTAGACTTGCCTCCAAAGATAAAGCGACTGTGAATACATGGATTTTATATGGTGCCACCGTTCTTCTTGGTGCTTATACGCACCTTTTCTTCGGATTTATTCTGCTTGTTCAGATCGCCTTCTATCTCAGACATCGACCCCTGTTTGGAGAAGATTCAATGAAGAAATTTTTGATAGTTGCAGGGCTCGCCTCAGTTGAGCTCATAGGTTGGTTTTTCTATAGACTTCTTGTTGGATCTGCAAACTCCTCTCCCCTGCTTCCCCCCCCAACTACGTCTGATTTTTTCAACCTGTTCTCGAATGCATACATTGGGCTCCAGGCGAATTATCTGAACTCCTTTTTCCTGGCTCTGTGGCCACTATTTGTACTTCTTGGATTCACCCTTTTAGCTCGAAGAGAAAAGATCACTGCTCATACTGCCTATCTCCTGCAAAGTACATTTTTTCCTATCATTCTGGCCTTTCTCATCAGTATCGTCGGGAAGCCACTCTTCGTGTCTCGATACCTGATTATTGTCCTGCCTTCGCTCTATATATTAAGCGCCTATCTCATCAGCTTATACAAGCCCCGCACTGCTAATATTCTCCTATGTCTTGTTCTCGGCTCGATGTCATTCTCCCTAATTGTTGAGGCGGTCTCGCCCGAAGTGCCTGTTAATGAGAATTATAGGGAAGCTTCCACACATATCGCATCCGCCGCTCATGCAAATGATATCTTCGTGGTAAGCGCGCCTTTCACCACCTACCCCATCGAATACTATTACAGAGGAGTTGCCCCCATGGTAACGTTCCCACTTTGGAGCCGCTACCAAGATTCAGAGAACATTCCTCCATTCACCGAACAAGAGCTCATCGATGCATCTGGTGTGTGGGCTGAGAATCATGAATATCTGTATCTATTGCAGAGTTACGATCAGGGTTACGAAGAAACAACGCGCATTTATTTTGATACTCATTATGAGAGGGTTAGCCACAAAGAGTTTTCACCCGGGCTCAACCTGTACGTCTATAAACTCAAATATTTATGAGCAAACTAACATCACATCTTTTTCTCAGGTCAGAGCCTCGAATCAATTTCCTTATTGCGACCAGCGTCGCCTCCCTGCTTTATTTTCTAGTTCTCGCCCTCCTGTTTACTCCAGGCACCAAGATCCTTTTTGGAGTGCTCATTTTAGGAGAGGTCTTCCATGTATGGCAAGCGCTCACCTACATTTATACGGTCTGGGACCTTGAGTACCAGGCACCATTCGACGGGTCATTTGAACCCCCTGTGGATGTCTTTATCACTGTGGCTGGAGAACCAGTTTCCTTGGTGAAAGAAACGGCTCAAGCAGCCCGGCTCATGGATTATCCGTCATTCAATGTATTTATTTTGAATGACGGATATGTGGCGAATAAGGATAACTGGCAGGAAATGGAGAAAATGGCCAAGGAGATCGGCGTGGGGTGCCTCACCAGGAAGGTTCCAGGAGGGGCAAAAGCCGGAAATATTAACCACGGACTTTCGCTTACGCATTTCCCCTATGTAGCTGTCTTTGATGCAGATCATGTTCCCCATGCGGACTTCCTCAAAAAGACGATGGGCTATTTTAAGGATGCAAAAACTGGATTTGTTCAGACTCCTCAATTCTACAAGAATGCTCCGCTCAATCGGACCACGAGGGGCGCCTGGGAACAACAAGAGCTTTTCTATGGCCCTATCTGCAGAGGGAAAAATAGACTGAACTCTGCAACCATGTGTGGGACCAATATGGTCCTGGCTCGCCGAGCACTCGAGGAGGTGGGAGGAATGTGCACCGAAAGCATTGCTGAGGACTTTGCTACAGGACTTTTCATGCATGAGCGCGGATGGAAGTCAGTGTATGTACCCGAGGTCCTGGCTGAAGGCTTGGCGCCAGAGGATTTTCTTTCTTACTATAAACAGCAGTTCAGATGGGCACGTGGCGCTCTTGATGTGATCTTCAAATACGGACTTATATTCAGAAAAGGCCTGACCCTTGCTCAAAAGATCCAATACCTCTCGTCCGCTTCCTTCTTTTTGTCTGGTGTTGTAGTGCTCGTGAACATTTTGCTTCCCATTATTTTCTTGTATACAGGACTTGTACCTATCCTTCTTTCTGGCATGCTCCTCGCTGCGCTCTTTTTACCCTACATATTCATTACGCTCTATACGCTTTCCCTGACCTCAAACTATCGATTTACCTTCGAAGCCCTATCATTTGCCATGGGCGGATTCTGGATCCATGTATCTGCATTGTGGGCGGCCATAACCGGGACATCAAAAGGATTCTCAATCACTTCAAAGACAGGCGTCCGGGGGAACTTTCCTGCGCTCATCAGGCCGCACGTCGTTTATATAGTCCTTGCGCTCGTTGGAATACTGATCGCCCTCTTGCGGGAAGGATTCTCTCCGTCAGTTATGAACAATCTGGCCTGGGTAATAGTCAACATCAGCATCTTTATCCCTTTCATGCGGGCGGCCATGCCTGAACTCGATAGAGGTAATATATCTCTTCCTGTTACGTTAGATAATGAGCTCTCATATGATAAAGCATAATTTTTCACTTCCTGAGTTCCTTAAGTTCACTGCCGCTGGGGTTCTCAATACAGCGATCGATTTTGCCGTATTAAATTTGCTCATACAACTCTTCGGCTTAGGAATCGGTGATGTACGGTATCCCATCTTTAAGATCATCTCATTCGTGATCGCGGTGACTAACAGCTTTTTTGTTAATAAATTCTGGGTGTTCAGATCAAAGACCTTGGATACCGCCGAAGAAATGACAAAATTCCTGTCCGTGAGCCTTATAGGGCTTCTTTTAAATACTGCGATCTCATCTTATATATTTAAAATTGGGCCAGAGATAGTACCATGGTCAGAAACGGCATGGGTAAACATTGGCGCCCTCGTCGGCACCATCTTTGTCCTTGGCTGGAATTTCGTAGGGTATAAGCTCTTCGTGTTCTCAAGCTCAAAAGAGAAGGCAGTCATCACTAAATAGCCATGGATATATCTATTATCATACCGAGCTATAACGAAGAGAAGCGCATTGGCAAAACTCTGCAAAGGGTTGCGGACTATATGTCGGGCACTTCTTACACCTATGAAGTCATTATTATTGATAATGGGAATATTGATACAACTTCTCAGGTAGCAGAGAGTTTTAGCCCCGCCATACAAAATTTGGAGATAGTTCCTGCTCGGAGTCATGGCAAAGGATGGGCCATAAAAGAAGGGATGCTCCGAGCACGAGGGGAATATAGACTCTATACCGATGCAGACAATTCAACTGACATCAGCCACCTTGAAGAACTGATGGCCGCTATCGAAGCTGGCGCTGATATCGCTATCGGGTCGCGAAAGATAGAAGGAGCAGTTATAAAAAATCCTCAGCCCTTGCGTCGTCAAATAACAAGCACTGCCTTTGCCAGGCTTGTGCGTTCGATTGTGCCCCTGGGGTTTCGAGACACCCAGAACGGATTCAAGTTGTTTACTCGCAAGGCAGCGATGCAGATCTTCCCGCATCAAATGATCTTCTATTGGGCCTTCGATGTTGAGGTTCTCGCACTCGCTTTGGAGTTCAATCTAAAAGTAAAGGAAGTTCCGATCGTATGGGTCGACGATCGAGAAAGCAAAATGAGCATGGAGGGCATGGTGCGCATGCTGTTTGAGGTCATCTTTATCCGTATTAACCTATGGATAAATCATTACCAGAAAAACGAGCGCAGGCAGGTGGAGAGAAGGAAGTTTACTCGAGATGGGAACTCGGATAGGCGCAAGAACTAGTATCCCGCACTCTTTGCAAGGCTCAGGGCATATTCGGGCCACCAAGCCCCCGCGCTTGGGCCGCCGTTGCAATTCCCATCAGATTCGCCGGGAACCTTTACCCACAGATACGCATCGATCAGAGGATTGCCAGTTGAAAGCGTCGGGGCTTGGCCGAGAGCTCGACCCTGAGGATTACACCAGTCCCCATTTGAACCTGCACCGTTTCGAGACGTGTCTATCACGAAATGAGCATTTCTGGTAAGCGCTGATATCTTTTGGCCATATGCAGTATTATCTGAGGTTGAGTAGAAGTTTGAGACGTTGAGCGCAAATCCGCTGGCAGAATCAATGCCGGAAGAAGAAAGTCTCTGTGCCATATCAGACGGATCTATCCACTGTGCATGACCAGCGTCTATGTATACTTTTGTGTTTGGATTGTTTGCTTTAAACACTGCCACTGCGCTTTTTATCATGCCGAATCGGTCTACTTTCATTTGAAAAGAAAGGCAGTTAGCACTTGCAAGCGCATCCGGCTCAAGAATTACAATTGCCTTTGATGAACCTATGCCGTTTGAGAATTTTTGTATCCATGCCTGATAGCTTGCAATCGAGGAGGCGCCTCCAGCTGAATAGCTACCGCAATCGCGAACTGGGATGTTGTATGCCACGAGCGTAGGTATGGCATTTTGAGATGCTGCAGCCTTCACCACCGCGGACACATCTGCCGCTACATCTGTGTTCCATCCTCCAAACCATTTGGCGGTGCTCTGACCTGCGATCTTTTGCATCACTGTTGCATCTTGAGGACGAGAAGATGCCCATGACGCAGCTTGGGAGAGCGCAGGATGAGCAGGATCCACATATAATTTTGAAGTTTGCGAAGGCAGCACGGGAGCTACGGGTACTATTGGTACAACAATGGGGGTCGGAGTAGAAATTGGTGCAGAAGTAGCGGGAACATTCGCATTGATCGTTATTTGGCTGCGTCCGATCTCATTGCCTTGGAGATCCTTGGCGATAAATGCGAGAGTGTAGCTGCCGGTAGAGCTCCATTTCCATGAATCGACATTTACAATAGCCTCCTTGTGAGGATAGTCCTGATAGCTGTCATACATCGAGACAAGTCCGCCGCCGTCTACCTGCCAATACATCGTATAATCAGTAACGCTTTTATCCGAAAGCACTGCTTTAAATGGCTGAGTTCCAGAAAGGGCACTGGATTGTGCAGGCCACCAAATGTTGACCGCGTGTGCATCCGCGTAGGCTGTGGCGATCAATTCAGAGTAGCTTTCGTGTGAGATAAGTGAAGGAGACGCATACGAGATGGTCATCGCAGCAGCAAAGATTCCCGCAAAAATTCTTTTTTTCTTCATACTTTTTGTTTGTGAATGAACTCAAGAGTTCAAATTAAGCATCAAGTATAAAGTAGCCTGCTGTCGATGCAAGCTCTGCAGTAAGCTCTACAATTATAGAATGGCTCAACTAAGCCCTTCTAAATTTTTTGAAGAATAAATGTAAGTTTTTTTTAACAATGAGATAAGACTCTTATACCAGTGCAGTGAAGAATCGCTTGGAGCAGAAACACTCGCCTGAGTTGAAACGACAACTGCCGGCTGAACATGTGAAGTAAATTCTTTTTTGATCACTTCAAGCGCTGGTTTTCCTTGAGGTGTATAATCCTTACCCGATGTGTCGATGTGTGATGTCCCCTTCCAGCTCCATATGTACATGCCACCAAAGTTGTCTTTATCTTTCCAATAGTCAAAAAGTTTTTGAAATGCGCGAACCTGCTCACCGTCATCTTTTTTAGATTCAAGTGTGTAATCCCATGGATTGGCCAGAGCACCAGCAATGCTTCTGTATCCTATCTCTGTAAAAAGCACGGGTTTCTCATATTTTTTTTGAAGAGCAGATATCTGCGTGCGGTCCCAATATGACCAATCTGTTCCCTTTTTTATAGGGAAATAGGCTGAAATACCGATATAATCCAGCTCTGGCCAGAAGGTCACCTTGTTCTTCTCATCATAGATACCGGGCCCCCAGTTTGCAGAGTAGGTGAGCTCTCCTGCGTATGAAAGCCTCGTTCTTGATATGATGTCGCGCCACTGGCTTTGATATTTTGTGTTTGTGCTGAGAGGAATGATCTCACTTCCTATGCATAGCGTTTCTACCCCCTCACGCTCGGCAATGCCCGCATATTTGAGAACCAAGTTTTCGTATGTTTTAAACCATTGGTCCGTATCTGCTGGTCGGATCCTCCCCGACCATTCATTGCCTGGATAGAGATGAAGCTTCAACATGACCCTCATATTCTTTGAATGGATATATTCGATGCCCTGTTGTAATGACTCATCGCTCGGCGTATTCCACCCATCATGAACTTCGCTTGAGGTAAGCGCATCTTGATAAAGAGGAATAACAAGCGCCACCGAGTTTACGTGCGCATCAAAAGCGGCATCGATGCTCTCCTTGAAATCAGTTCGAGCGTATTCTTCAGCGCTTCCGGGCATGATTGTTACACCTTTTTGCCAGGTATCTATATTAGCTGAGACAGGCAGTGCAAAAGCCATCATAAGACCTATGCCTACATGCTGTAGTTTGAAAGATGGGAGGAGGGACATATATTTTTAGACGTTTGATACAGCAAATTAAGACAGCAAAAACCCCTGAATTTTCAGGGGTCCATTGCTCATATCCCAATGTACCTTAGCGCTTCACTTCCCTAATTGGTTCCTTAAGAATAGGGTTTGCTTCGAAGTTATAGACCACTCCGACATCTCGTATTCGGATGTTAAGGGCGTCAGCCGATCCTTGCCACTTCTCTTCCCAGCCGCTGCCAGCCTTAAGGACGACTGCTCCGTAGGTTGGGTGAACCCCGATGCCTGGATACAAGGCGAGAATCTGCGACCATGTACATGGAGCGCTTTGCGGGCAGTTTCCTCCAAAGCTTGCAGGTTTCGAGAACCACCACAGGCCCGCACCGGCCTTGATCGTATCCCACTGCTTCCATTGGCCGATAGGGACCGTTCCACCATTATTGTAATACGGTTCGTATACCATTCTTCCTTGATACGAGTTATCAGCGTCATCCACGTCTTGATCAATATTGAATTGAAGAGAGATCGCGGGAACATTGCTTTTATTTGAGAAGTCCTGATAGGTCCAGTACTTCAGCTCGCGCATGAGGGAAAGTTTTGTTCCTTGATATGAGGGGAGCACTATCGCCTGTCCGTCATTTGGTCCGGTGAGCTTAAAGCGTGCTGACCCGGTTCCCAAGGGAGGGAGAGTGATAGGACCACTCTTGAATTGAGTTGTACCGTTCGCAGTATCTGTCTGATCGTTGTACAAGATCCATCCTTGAGGATTTGAAGGAGTGACCAGAGTCGTTGTTGAAACAATAGAGGCCTCTGCT
>JAZKAE010000007.1:0-1448 GCA_040389345.1 Patescibacteria group bacterium | reverse complement strand
GAGAAAAGAGCCACTAGAGCTCCAACGCTTATAATTTTTTTCATAATAATATTACTAGCCTATAAACATCCACTATTTTAAGTATACGCCCATCCAGAGATTACAAGTCTGAGTTATGCACTTTTCCCATGCTCATTAATAGACCGCTCAGAAGTCCTCCAAAAAGGCCGGATGCAACATCCCCCAGGGTATCCCCGAGCTCAGGTATGTAGAATCGCATATGGGATGGAGTGATCCTCCACCCTTCAAATTCCCAAAATTCCCACATGACGCTTCCCAGTGCTGCAAAACCTATGGCTCCGAGGATGAGAAACCATTTTCTTTTCTCTCTCCCATTATCAAGGGCAACCCATACTAGTCCAAAGCCCGCTCCAGAAAGACTATGGAGAATGAGATCGGTATACCACAGGGAGTTATAGAGCCCCGTACTTCGAGCCGCCCAGGAACCAAAAAAGACAATGAGAAATAGGATTGCTGCAGAATACCAATAGCGCTTCATATATATCTAAGACGTACGCGAAGCTGATTTAAAGCAAAACCCCCCTTTCGGAGGTTTTGTAGTTGGCTCCGACCTCTGGACGAGTTCAGAACTCTTTAGTTGAAAGATTTAGAAGATTAAATTGGTCATTGATAGAGACTGAACTTGGTTTTGCTGGACTAAGCTTTGTATAAAAAGAAATCCGCCTCCGCAAGGAATTGGATTCCCTTGCAGGGCGGATTATCGCGTGAGGTAGTTCAGGAGACGCTTGTACTCGTTCGCAGCCTCCGTCTCCTTGTTGCGAGTCTGAACGGCGAGTCCTCGAGCGGCCGCCTGGCAAAGGCTGTGCATCTGAACTGCGTCAGGCTTGGTCCGCTCGACGAGAGCGATGACCACTGGAGCAGAGATTGCCCATTGACCATCAGCGTAATCGGTCAACGCTTCCAGCAGCTGGGCCGAGGTCGCCTTCTCGTCCTTCTCCAAGTCGGCGAAGGTTTTTTTCATTACCACACCTTGAGTGATGGTTAGCGGAGTTACTTCGCGGGGTCTTGGACTTCGATCAGGTCGGCGAACATGTAGTTGTAGTCCCGATCGAGCATCGATGAGAGCTTGACGTTAAGCACTTCGCAGATCTTGCTGGCCGAATAGTAGCTGATAGGCACTCTACCACCTTCCACACGGGACAGATGACTCCCTGTCAGACCAACCTGATGTCCAAGCTCGCTCATGCTCAGCTTTCGAACGGACCGAACCGCCCTGAGATTCTCGCCGAATAACTTGGCAATTTCTACAGTTCGGATTGCGGTATCAAACTCAACCTCAGCGGCACGGGTTTGAGAAATCGCCATAAATACCTCTGAAAGGACGTGGATTGACTTTCCACACTATTTCACAGTTTTATAACTATGTCAATATGGCTCCGCGGCTAGGGCTCGAACCTAGGACCTAGCGATTAACAGTCGCTTGCTCT
>JAZKAE010000006.1:302-7303 GCA_040389345.1 Patescibacteria group bacterium | reverse complement strand
TGTCCCGACGTTTATATCTTTGTTCTTGGCCTCTGCGTCTTTGAAGGAATGCGCTCGCATGAGCTCAGGCATGGTGGTGAGGCATGAGAAGATCCAAGAGAGCTCGGCGACGTGAGGGACATCAGACTGAAGGTAGAGTGTGGTCTTGTTTGGATCGATGCCTATAGCAAGGTAGTCCAAGATCATCTCCCATGAATTTGTTTTCATTTCCTCTGGATTCTGGAGAGTAGTGAGTGCATGGAGATTGGCTACGAAGATATGCGCATCATATTGATCCTGTAGGTCTACAAATTGCTTCATGGCCCCAAAGTAGTTCCCGATATGCGGCCGCCCGGTTGGCTTTACCCCAGAGACTAGGATTTTCTTCATACCAATCAATGTACCAAGAAAACGAAGCTTTTTAAAGGTCCAGCTATTCCCCTTGCGTATTTTAAATCCTGTGGTAGTATTCTAAAACCATGAAAACATTCATGACCAATATCAATACGAAACACCAGGCGCCAGACGTCCGCGGTCTTTCTGTATCTCTTTGGCATGATGTTCTAAGCATTTAAGCTTTCTCAACTTGAATCTTTACAACATCGCGTCACCCGACACGATGCAATTTTTGTTCTTTCTGATCTTTAACATTCACATTCACGTTTAACTAGGAGTTGCATATGAGAAGCGAGGATCACTCGAATCCCCTTGTCTTCCTATTCAAGGAAGCTTGGAGGTACTCAGTTGGAAATCGCGGCAACATGGTTGGGTTCTATGCCATGTTCACCGTGGCCACATCGCTCATGCTGTTCTTGGATCCATTGATCATGGCGAAGATGATGAATGTCGTCGTCGAGGTCATCAAGAAGCAGGAGCTCGATTCGGCAAGCTTGCGAACGATCTGCATCTTGGCTGTACTGCCCTTTGGGGTGCAATTCGTATTCTGGTGCTTCCATGGTCCAGCCAGGGTCATGGAAAACATCAATGCATTCAAAGCGCGAGCGAATTATCGCAAGTATCTTTTGAATGGAGTGATCAATCTGCCAATGAAATGGCATGCTGAGCACCACTCTGGAGATACGATCGACAAGATCGAGAAGGGCTCAAGCGCGCTCTTCCAATTCTCGCGGGATTCTTTCGAAGTGGTGTATTCGATCATTCAGTTCGTTGGTAGCTTCTGCGTACTGGCTTACTTCAGTCCAGGCTCTATCCCCATTCTCCTATTCTTCATCGTTTTGTCAGGGGTGATCACCATTGCCTTTGACAAGAAGCTCATCCCACAATACCGAGAGTTGAACCATGCGGAGAACCAGGTGTCCGAAGGCGTGTTTGATGCCATATCAAACATCTCAACGGTCATCATCCTTCGAGTTGAAAAGTTGGTCTTTAAGGGAATAGCAAAAAAGATCGACTATCGCTTCGATGTCTTCAAGAACAACAATGCTCTGAACGAGCTCAAGTGGTTCGCCACGAGCATGTGTACGGGTGCGATGACCTCGGCTGTCTTCTTCCTCTATTTCTGGAGCCACCGGCATAATCTGGCAGGTATCTCAGCGGGCAATGTCTTCATCCTGTACTCGTACCTTGAGCAGATCAGCAATACCCTCTTCAGGTTCACGAACATGTACAGCGACATAGTGGTGAGAGCCACGAGGATGCAGAATGCCGCAGAGCTGTCTCAGGAATTCCAAGGGGCCGACTTTGCCACTCATGTCTTGCCTGCTAATTGGAACAATCTTGAGGTGCGCGGTCTCACTTTCTCGTATCACAGCGAGGAGGGCGATCTGCACCTCGAAGATGTCTCCTTGTCGATCAACCGCGGCGAACGAATTGCGCTGGTCGGCGGGAGTGGTCACGGCAAATCAACATTGCTTCAGGTAATGCGGGATCTGTATCAGCCCCGCACGCTTAGCCTGACCGTCGACGGACGGGTTGTAGACGAGGGCTTCGGTGGTATCGCTCATGGTATCTCTCTGGTGCCTCAGTGCCCCGAGATCTTCACCACAAGTATCTGGGAAAATATCACTCTGGGTGCCGAACATGAGGAGGAAACAGTCGCCAGGTTTGCCGACATGGCTTGCTTCACTGAAGTTGTAGAAAGGCTTCCACAAGGATTTCAGTCTTCGATAAAGGAGAAGGGGGTTAACCTCTCCGGCGGAGAGCAACAGAGGCTTGCGCTGACTCGAGGACTTTTGGCCTCAGCGGATAAGGACATCGTTTTACTTGATGAACCCACTGCGTCCATTGATGCAGCTAACGAAATGGAGATCTACAAAAGGATCTTCACAGAGTTCCCAGACAAAACCATCATCTCGACGATTCATCGCCTGCACCTCCTGCCTGAGTTCGACAAGATTTATATGTTCGAACGAGGAAGGGTTGTTGCTGAAGGAACTCTCGGAGAACTGCTTCTGACAAATGAAGCGTTCCAAGAGTTGTGGGCGCGCTACACCGTGGAGAAACAAGAAGTGTGAATGGAATTACCAGAGAGCCAACCGGCTCTCTTTTTTTATATCTATTGAGTTCGAATAGGAAGCTCCATGTAGAAGGTGGAGCCCTTCCCTGCCCCTTCGGATTCAACCCATACTCGGCCCTTATGCGCTTCAACGACCGCCTTTACGAATGCGAGGCCGTAGCCGGTTGAGCTGATATTGATCTTCAGCGAATCCTTGCCTCGTCCTCCCTTGGTAAAGAGTTTTGGTCTGTCCTCTTCTGAAATACCTACCCCGGTATCCTTCACAGACAAGAGCATCTTGTTCTCTTTGCTTTCAAGTTTGATAGTAAGTCTTCCTTTGAGCGTATAGCGGATCGAGTTGTCGATGAGGTTTTTTATGGCTTCTCTAAGCTGCACGTTATCCCCGATGGTGTGATATGAACCAGGCACTATCTCAAGGTTCAAGGTTAGTTCCTTCGCTTCAGCATTCTGTTTCTGAGCATCAGCGACGCTCTTCACTACTTCATCAAGATCAAATGAGTTCTCGGCGTACACGATCGTCCCATTCGCTGCAGATGATCCATTGAGAACTTCCTGAACGAACCCAACTCCTTCAGTAAGAGAATCGAGACCTTCTTTGATCAAAGGCTTGATCGCCTCGGGCATTTCCCCATAGTCGTTGGTCTGAAGTTCTGCGAAGATGTTTCGAGACTTAGACAGATACCCCTTGATCTGGTGATTCATGATGTGGATGAGGTTCTCCTGCCCTTCGTTAGAATCTTCAAGCTTTTTCTTTTGCTCCTCAATGACTTCTCTTTGTTTTACCACATTTCTTATAGAATTTATGAGAATCCATCCAAATATCGTTGTAAGGATTAAAGTTCCAGCTACTACTGCATGTGTTATATCAATGTCCTGAATTGCTAGAAGTGATGCAGTAATAACCCATAATGCAGATACTAACGCTGTTGTTCCAATGATCTTCATATTAAAAAGTCTGTATTGAACAATGCTATAAACAAGAAAACCTAAAAATATAGGCATTCCAAAAAGTCCATAATCCCCTAGAACCCAATCGTCAGTAAAACTACCGATAATATTCCCCCATGCAAACGCAAAAAGCAGGAGTATTGTTCCGATTGAAAGATACAAGATTTCTTTTCTTTTTTTTGTATCTTTAGTTAAAACATACCTATCTACGCAAAAAATAATCAGCCAAAGGGTAACCAGGATTTCAACAAAATATGTATAGTAAAGAGCAATTGGACCTTCAATGGCTAAACAGCTGCTAATATCAAAGCCAGAAAGAACCCACGGGGTAGGCAGTAATAAAGGAATTGGGATATAGAGGATTGAAAGCAGAGCCTTTTTTGAAAAAGATATATCCTTTTTATCAATAAGTAC
Source organism: Patescibacteria group bacterium (assembly GCA_040389345.1). Classification (GTDB taxonomy): domain Bacteria; phylum Patescibacteriota; class Minisyncoccia; order Phycocordibacterales; family Zambryskibacteraceae; genus JAIFWN01. The sequence continues at coordinate 3,486 of JAZKAE010000006.1, read as the reverse complement.
ATATAAAAGGTAGAGAGCCCCAATATATACCAAGGGCTCAACAAGAATATCAATAAGCCAAGCGAACATCACAATGTCACTTCTATTTGTTGCCCAAAAAATGAGAGCGAAAAATACCCACGCTACAAAGGGCAAAATTGTAAAGAATAGAACTCGATTTGATAAACCTTTTTTATTTTGGAAAAGAATATATATTGCAAGGAACAAAGAGATAACAATATTTGGGATGTGAGAATAGTAAATTAGAGGTGGTACATTTGGCCCAAAAAGTAACCAATGTGCTCCTTCAAAATTACATAATGCTAGAGGGTGCATCTTTGCTAATATTTAATAGTTGCAATATAATCGTAACACAACAAACAAAAAAATATCTATGCTCCAAGTTAAAACTAAACTCAAACCAAGCGGAATACACGGAATAGGTTTATTTGCAGATCAATTTATTCCCAAGGGTACTGTGACGTGGAAATATGAGCCTAGATATGATGTTGCGTTCACTCAAGAGCAAATTGATGCCCTTCCTCAGGTACAGAAGGATTTTCTTAATTTTTTTACCTACTTAGATAAAGATCTTAATAAATTTATCCTTTGCTCGGATAATCAAAGACACATAAATCATGCCAAAACTGGAGAATTAGAGAATATTCATTCTACACCAACTGAAGATATAGCTGCTCGGGATATACAAGAAGGACAGGAATTGCTTTGCGACTACAATAAATTTGACTCAGAATATTTTGACCGAATGAACATTAAACACGCGGAACTAAACTAAGTTTCAAACTTCTAATTTTTTCGGGGTAATATAGCAAAAGAAAGACCGCACCATTAATAATGAGCATATATATCGGATATATCCATATGCTGAAATCCCATGTTTCAATTGCTAAAATATTGAGCATGCATGAAAGAAAGGTTATTAACCAAGGAAACGGTTCCTCACTTTCTTTTCTTAGGTAGCTTTTTCTTAAAGTTGGCAGCATTCCAAAAAGATCTATAAGAATATTTATTAATAATGCCAAAAGAGCTGAATCAAAAAGCCACCAAAAAAATAAACTGACTCCTGAACCAAATAAACACCAGCGATCAAAATTTGTCCACCCCCCTTCTCCATATTTTATGGAAAGAAGGAATGTTATAAGAGGACCTATAACATAACTAACTGGTATCCATATCGTATCGCGAGCGCCAAGAGAGTAGTAGCTAGTACATATTAAGGTTCCGACAACTGTTAATATAAACCAAGTTGCTCTATTTGGGATTGTTTTCCCTCGAACAATCGAAATGTAGTAGAGAAGGAAAGATGCGAAGGAGGTAATACCCGCAAGAAGGCCAGCTATCCGGGCAAATTCAGTCATTGGGCCACAGTTACTTCTGTAACTTCAAAATCTCTATTAATTCCGTAGCGATAGTAGGTCGCTGCTACAGACATTAATATCAATATAAGCATTGAGGTCAAGAGAATTTTTGATTTTCTGTCCATAAACAAGATTATATCAATAAATATTATGTTCGGGGTATCTGGTTCCTCTTTTTATAAAATTGATCTCTTGGTCCCTCAAGCTGAACGCTGTATTAAAATAGCCCTTTATCTTCTCTATGCCCAATCCGTTCTGGCAAGTATACACATCAATGGAGACGAATCCTCGGGCTGGGAAGGTATGAATACTAATATGGCTTTCGGCGATCATCACGAATCCGCTCCATCCTCCAGGATCCTTTAGGTTATTGGCAGGAGCAGACACTACCACCGCTTCGCAGATCGTATGCATGCCAAGCAATGTGGGAAGCTCGGAAAGCGCTCTCTCTACTATCTCCTTATTATTAAGAAGCTCTTGATCTCCGCCGTATCCGTCGATGGTCAGATGTTCGCCAAAGTGCATTTATCTAAGTATAGACCTATTAGAAGAACAACACTATCAACGGGGCAATGAGCCAAGCAGCATACGCGGTGCTTGAGGCGAATAAACGGTCTACGATCGGAGGAAAGTCATATAAAGATTGGATAGGTATCAAGTGATACGAGATCGAAAGAACGATCCCTACAAAGCCAAGAGTAAGTAATGTGGCTTTGAGAGCCTTTCGTGCTCCATATCCTGGATTCACTTCCACAACGCGGTTCAAGATGAACCACAGAGGGATAGAGAATACAAGGAGCATCCCTGCGTGGATCCAGAAGATGTTCATTGTCCCCTTCACTGACTCAGTCACTACTTTTGTGAAAGGTAGGACGATGTAGAGCAAAGATCCGATGTAGAGGGACAGAATTGCAGAAACTAATTTATTCATGTGGATATTATATACCCTCTTTCTTTAATTCTTCTACCAGTTTCTTTGCATCTTTGGAAAGTTTTTCAGGAATTACGACTGTGGTTCTGATGTAGAGATCTCCCCTGTCCTTGCCTCGAGGAACTCCTTTGCCTTTTACTCTGAGGATCGTTCCTGTGTTCGTGCCCGCTGGGATCTTCAACTCGATGTTCCCATCAAGGGTCTTAATAGTATGTGTAGCTCCAAGAAGAGCCTCTGTAAGCTTCACTGAGAGGTCCATCACCAAGTTATATCCTTCTTTGCGCAAGTACTGATGTGGCTTCACATGGATGCGTATAAAGAGGTCGCCTGGGCGGCCTTCGGGGATCGTCTCTCCCCCACCCGTCATTCTGATCATTTGGCCAGAATCAATGCCGGAAGGGACTTTGATGCCCACTTCATTCTGTTGGACGAGTTTTGAGTTGATACGCACCTTTTTGTCCGTGCCGAATATAGATTCTTCAAAAGTGATCTCAAGGTCGACCTGGACATCTCGTCCCTTTCGCATGCGAGCCCCACCGCCTCCAAAGATCGAAGACAAGATGTCCCCAAGATCGCCCGAATCAAATCCTCCAGCACTCTGGAAGCCCGAGAAGTCAAATCCAAATCCGTTCGGGTCAAAGCCCCCGAATCCTCCGCCTCCCATGTTCGGACCGGCTGATCCAAATTGGTCGTATTGTGCCCTCTTTTGCTTATCAGAAAGCACCGCATAGGCTTCGCTAGCTTCTTTGAACTTGGCCTCGTTTCCACCTTTCTTGTCTGGATGGAACTCGTGAGCCTTTTTGCGAAAAGCTTTTTTTATTTCCTCTTCGCTCGCGCTCTTGTTTACGCCAAGGGTCTCGTAATAATCCTTAGCCATTGGTTATTTGTTTTCCTC
>JAZKAE010000006.1:0-292 GCA_040389345.1 Patescibacteria group bacterium | reverse complement strand
TTTACGTTCTCTGTATTTGCTGTTGGTTCTGCTGGAGCAGCCTCAGGAGTCGCAGCGCCGGCTTTGTTCACCGCTTCACCGATCTTTTGCATTTCTGTTGAGAGGGCTTCAGTGGCAGCTTTGATAGTCTCTAATGTGCCAGAATCTTTTTCCTTACGAGCTGCATCAATTTGTGTCTGGACGCCGTTCTTTATATCTTCAGTTATCGCAGCTGCGTTGTCTTTAAGGGCTTTCTCAGCTGTGTAGATCAACTGTTCCGCCAGGTTCTTTGCATCTATGAGGTCTTTCTTTT
>JAZKAE010000005.1:0-14293 GCA_040389345.1 Patescibacteria group bacterium | reverse complement strand
ATGACGGAGCGCAACAAGCTCCGTGAAGCTGAAACCGGCAAGCGTTAGCACTCTCAAGGAGCAACTTCATGGCTGATGCGTTCAGACAGATGCAAAAGAAGGATTTCGGCGAAAGCTTTGCTCCCAGTTCGGGCAGACGCACTTCTTTCGAAAACAACCGGATGAATGTTCACCCGATTACTGCCAAGAAGTATAGTCGGAAGCGGGCTCGTGCGAGACTCAAGCAGCTCGACGACGACTTCGTTGGCGCACGCAGGTAGCACACTTTCCTACTCAGAATTTTGAGTGGGATTTTTTATTTTGTAATTCCATCGGATATTGAGTGTACCTTTGTATCTAGACTTAAAAGTGGTAGGCTTGCAAGGCACCTAAGGTGCTAGCCCTGAATAACAGTAAGGGCTAAACCATCAACGTATGGGAGTTCTTTATGAGAAGGCAACTAATAAGGGATTTGGTAATGCAGGGATCCCCCCTCGCTTCTGCCGTCGTCGGTCTCTTGATTGAGCTTGAGACGGATGAGTGGTGGGAAGACGATAAGCTTGTAAACTTATGCAAATTCCATGATGCAGGCCAGAAGAATGTGCAAGAAGTCCTCATACTGGTCAGTAAAGACCGGTGGGAGTATGCGCATCTCTGGTGGCCCGCAGTCGAGCATGAACTGACTCGGAAGCACAGCATGGATGATGAGTGGTACAGAGATTTCGTGTACGGTGCTTGCTTTGCGGTCTTTCAACTCAGGGCTGAAGCATTCAAGCGGAGTAAAACAGGCTCTGAATTTGTGGCCAAGTTTCCGCACATGGTCTCGAGTATGATCTTTGCCGATCGCGGAGGTCCCTCCGAAGGGTCTGGCAAGAATCCATTCAGTCCAATCTTTGACGAAATGCTCAGGTTTGGGCTCTCGAGTTTCAGTGCGGAGGAACTGCAAAACGCGCTCGGGCATGTCTCTGCAGAATACAAGAAACAAAACCCAGAAAAGCGGCGCGGCGCAGACCCACGTGGGATCGATGCAATGGATGGCCGCCTGGGAAGCGTCGTGATCAAGGCCTTGTTTTATGCCCTTGCCCAGAAGTTACACACTGGGCAGAGAGCTGACCTAATTATCAGTATGGGTCAGCTGCTATCAGTGAAGTAGTGGCCTCAAGGATTGGACTCTGTCCAATCCTTTTTTATTCTCAAATTCGCCTATTGGCCCTGTGGTACGACATTGGAATCTATATAAAAGAAAAAGCCCTTGTTAGGGGCTAGACAGGGGCGTTCCGCTGATGCGCTTCCCTGAATGCGTGCTGAATGGCGCGCTCCACATCTCGGAACGCTGAGGCCATTCCAAAGAGCTGGGCGTGTACACAACGCTCCTTGGCGGTATTCACTCGCTCCAAAAGTTCTGGCGTTGGTTCGTGAATGCGCCACTCCATAAGAAGCGCATAGTCTTCTGCCGAGCGGATTTTCAGCAGTTCGTAATCCGGATCCTCACGGTTGAGGTGGAACAAAGGATATCTCTCCTTTCCCTCGAGCAAACCATACAGGTAGAGAATAAAGAAGGCGGCGATTATTTTCTCCTTCATCTTTCTCTGCTCAAGAGGGAGGTCCGTCATTGACAGGAACTCCTCTGCCGTAATGTGAGGAGAGAGATATTCCCCTAGCGCCTTCTCCAGGGAAACGCTCCGGGAGCTGATTAGTTCACGCAGTTCAGCGCTCATGGCTTCAGATGCCCGGAGAGCAATCTCAGTGAATTCATCCCCCGTCAGAATCTTCTTACCTTCTGGTAAGAACTGCGCACGGAGAGAATCGAACCCGGCGCAACCTTCAGGAGTTTGAATGAAGCGGTTTGACATGGTGAACCTCGGAGATGGAAGTGATAGAGAACAATATCTGAGTTTACAATAGCCTCAAAAAACGGATTTGTCAATATTTGAATTAGGTCCATTTTTGTACGGGTTGTTCCTATTACTGTAAATATATGATTATATTAAAGAAGAGATATCGAGCCGCCCACCCACTTACCGGACAGCCCATGGAAAAGCCTAAGCTCCCTCCTCACAAGAGTAAGAAAAATCTGGTTCTGGCTATAGCCTCCGGTGCTTTCTACCTTCTGTTGTTTGGAGTGCTAATCGCATTTTCAATCAACCCTGCCATCGGCGCAGGCATGCCGAACCTCATATTGCACTGATCTTGTTTAACAGCACACTCTCATGTGTGTTTTTTATTTCCCTATTTCAGCCCATAAATACTTGATCCTATGTAATGGTCCTGTGGTACGACGTTGGAACCTCTTATGGAATACAAGGTTAATTGTACCCCTATTGACAATATTCAATTATATGTGATATAAACTAACTAGAAACCTCAATTCTAGCGCTGGAGACAGCAAATGCCCAAGGTTCTTTTCAAAGATCTGTCCATAGGCGCCCACTTCATCTCTGACCAGATGCAGATGGTAAAAATGCCTCTCTTCACCCCCGAACCACTCGGTGCCGTTGGTCTGACCGAGGTGAAGTACCTCGCGAACGCAATCGTCATTACTCCAGCTTTCTGGACGATGGGACATGCGGTCACTCACAACGACACGGGCCTTGTCCGAGTAGTGACCCCTACTCCTCTCGAGGAATTCGAGGATGGAGAATGGTGTCTAGTGCATGGCCCCCGGCGTTCCGACACGGCGCGCATTTGTAGAGGCGGTTCGGAGGTGCCTGAGGGGATGATCAGAATTAACATCCCTGGTACCAATAATGATCTCTTGCCGCTCTCAACAAGAGTCATTCCTTCCGGGGTATGCCCTCCAGGCCTTCAGTAAGAAGGCCTTTTTCATTTAAAAAATGGCCCTGTGGGACGATGTTGGGACAGTTATGTGTAAATAAAAAGACGCCGTTAAGCGTCAGTAATCTTCACAACCAATGAAGTGGATCCGGTTGAACCACACACCTCATCTCTGAGCCGTTTGAATCCCGCGCTACCTTCGAGGGCAGACCACCACTGGAATTCCAACAGATCATCAAACTGAATAGGGCCGTCAGGAGGTGTGTTCACCCTCCGAAACTTATCGCCCTCCTGGAGCTGCATTATTTCCAGAAGGATGGGGTTGCCCTGTTCGTCGTATATACGCTTATTCAGTTGCGGGTGTTCTTCGCTGATTCGCAAGAGCTCCAACGCCTCGCGAATACTTGAAACATCCTCTCCAACCTGGAAGCGCTGTTCTCCAGACTTGTTGGTGAAGACTGCACGGAAATGTCCGGGAAGTGCGCGGAGATCCGAAGAATCGAGCGACCGGGTTCCTTCGACAGCCTTTGCAAACTCGGCCATGCGATCCAGCTCAGCAGCTATCCTTTGAGCATATTCGAGAGCGTACTTGAATACCCGCTCACAGTCCTCAACGTTAAACCTGTTCATTAGCTCATCGAGAGCGGTTTTATTGTCGGTCGACATGAGTTCCTCGCAAATGTGAGAAGGTGGTTTCTTCTATACTTTATATATCACTAAATTAATCTTGTGTCAATCCTGCTGGCCACATGGTACGAAGTTGGAACTTTTTTAAGACCTAACCCTTATGGCCTATAATCTGAAGCCAGTCTGTTCTACCTACGGTTTTAGTATTTTGGTAAACAATGGTCAAGTTTTGTGTTTTCAAGTAATTCTGTAGTTCATCCATTCGATAATAGCTAAAAAATCTTTCGTATTCATATCCATAGTCGTCCTCCTTAAGAACATCTTCTTCTTTTCCGCTAGAATCAATGCCTTTAACCGCAATGTAAATATAACCATCTGTTTTGAGAACTAAAATCAGTTTTGCAATTACGTTCACAATTTCTTTCTTGGGTATGTGTAGTAGGGAAGCTTGTGCAAATACTCCATCAAATTGCTCGCCGAGAGTTTCTACGTTTTTCATGTCCAACACTTTGAATGTGGCTGTTGGGACTTCTCGCGTTGCGATTTCTAAAAATTTATCAGAAAAATCTATGCCGGTAACTTTCAAACCTTTTTCACTAAGATATTTTGTCTTAACTCCAGCACCACAACCAACGTCTAAAACAGTAGCTGAAGGTTTTAGTAATGATGCAAACTTATCAGTTCCTTCTACCCACCAATCATCCTGCTTATGGTCTTTGAACCAATCCTCCGCTATCTTGTTATAAGTTTCTCTAAGATTCATTCCTCTAGAATATCACGAGCTGGGGCTCAGGGACTCGAACCTTTTAAGGCTATGGGACCAAATTACGGGAGCCACCTCCCAGATTTGAACTGGGGACCTTCACTTTACAAAAGTGTTGCTCTACCAACTGAGCTAAGGTGGCTTATTTTCTAACGTCAGTTACTCTACCTTGTTTTCAGGATTTTGAACATCTGCTCCTAGGTTTTCTGCATTGTCCTCAAGCCCAGCGGCAGTCTCCTTCTCCATCTCAGACATAGTCTTGAAGAACTCGGAGATCCCCTCATTCTTTGGGCGGAGCAGCTTGGTGTTTCGAATATCACCGAGATATTTCTGACTCTTCTCCTTGATCACCGCCTCAGACTTGTTCATAAAGTTTCGAGTGTGGAGTGGAAGCTGCTTTTTCATAAAGAATTCTCCCCTTTCCTTCCACACCGCATACGCGTGGGCCGCATCGTGCGAGAAGGCTCTTACCCTAGTATCTCCCTTAGAGATAAGCGAAAGGACACCGAGTGGCTTTCTCCTCTTTGCTTCCCAGATCTTTGCGAGGAGAAGGAGGACGATGCACGCGCCCGAGAAGTAAAAAAGGATAATGGAGACCATAAATGGTTATTCAGAGACAGAGAAGCGCACGTATCGTCGGATCTCTGTGCGCTCGCCGAATTTCTGCACAGCACCGTTCACGAGGTCTACGATCTTTTGATCAGGGTTTTTTATGTATGCCTGCTCAAGGAGAACCTTGTCAGCAAAGTATGAGTCTACCTTTCCGGCGAGGATCTTCTCCTGCATATCAGCGGGCTTATCAGCTACTTCTGCCTTGAAGGTTTCCATGACCTTAGCCTTATCCTCGTCGTTGATCTCTTCTTTCTTTAGGTACTTTGGATTGGTCGCTGCGACGTGCATGGCGATATCATAGGCGATAGCCTTGAATTCCGGATTTTTGGATACGAAGTCTGTCTCGCATGAGAGCTCGACTAAAACTCCAATTGCACCTGAGGCATGAATGTACGAAGCGACGGTGCCTGCACCGAGGGTTCGATCCCCTTTCTTTGACGCGATCTCCGAGCCCTTCTTTTGGAGAAGGATGCGGGCCTTCTCGCGGTCGCCGCCAGCATCCTCAAGAGCCTTTCGGCACTGCATAATAGAAAGTCCGGTTTCTTCGCGTAGGGCTTTGATCTCTTCTGTGCTGACAGTCATAACGTACAATAATTATATAGTAAAAACAGCCCGAGGGAGTGAGTTACTTTACCTCAGGAGCTGCGGGAGCTTCAACAGGCTTCTGCTTGGAAACACCTTCTTTGTAGGCTTTGGTGATCTCTGCGAGGACATAGCCGATGCTTGAGACAGATGAATCGTTGGCAGGGATAGCGATATCTACTGAGTGGAGATCGCAGTCAGATCCAGCAAGGGCGACGACAGGGATGTTCATGCGCTTTGCTTCAGACACGGCGATGTGCTCTTTCTTGGGGTCGACGACGACAAGGAACTTTGGCAAAGCCTTCATAAGCACGAGTCCGCTGAAATAGAGGTGGAGCTTATCGATCTCTCGGTCGATGAGAAGTCTCTCCTTCTTGGTGTATTTACCGAGTTCGCCTTTCTCTTTTTGCATCAAAAGCTCTTCCATCTTGGTGACGCGCTTTCGGATCTCTGAAAAGTTTGTAAGGGTGCCTCCGATCCATCGTCCGTGAACGTAGGGCATAGAGAGTGCGTCTCCGGCTTCTTTGACCGCTTTGCGTGCTTCTGATTTGCCTCCGACGAAGAGCACAGAGGCTCCGAGAGCTGCTTTATCCTCGACAAATTTGAGCGCTTTCTCAAGTTCCATCTTTACCTTTTCGAGGTCGAAGATCTCGATCTTGTTCTTGCTTCCGTAGATAAAAGGCTTGGAAGATGGGTGCCTGCGGGACTTTACGAAGCCAAAATGAGCTCCGTTTTTGAAGAGCTCGTTGATGCGGGGGTCGTTTGCCGTTGATTTATCTGCCATATTTGGTCGAACAATCATACCAAAAGCCCCCTATTTATGCAATTATTCAGCCTCCCCTGCGCTGAACTCCGTAGCGTTTGCCAAAGCGTCGATAATGGGGTCGAGATACCCGAGGAATATCTTCTCGATGTTGTGCCAGGATTCCTTGATGCGGTGGTCTGTGATGCGGTCCTGGAGGATGTTGTAGGTGCGGATCTTTTCTGAGCGGTCTGCCGTCCCGATCTGAGCCTTGCGCTCCCCTGCATAGGTAGCAGCTTCTTCTTCATCTTTTTTCTGCTGTAGCTTGGCTATAAGGAGAGACATAGCCATCTCGCGGTTCTTCAATTGATTCCTCTGCGAGGTCGAGCGAACATCGATGCCTGTGGCCTTGTGGATGATACGCACTGCGGTTTCCACCTTGTTCACGTTCTGTCCTCCTGCTCCACCAGAGCGCGAGGTCTCTATCTCTATATCCGATGGCTTGATCTCGATGGTGGTTCGTTTTCGGATAGGAAGGATGGCGACCGAAGCTGTCGAGGTGTGAACGCGCCCCATCTTCTCTGTAGCGGGCACTCGCTGGACACGGTGGACGCCGGTCTCATAGCGGAGCTTCTTGTAGACATCGAGACCGTGGATCTCAAATGAGGCTTCTTTGTAGCCGCCGATCGAGGTCATCGATTCATCGATCACAGAGACACTCCATCCCTGAAGGCGCGCATAGGCGAGATACATATCTGAAAGTTCCTTGGCAAAAAGAGCAGCTTCGTCTCCTCCTGCGCCAGCACGAACCTCGAGAATGATCTCGTTTGGAAACTCCTCTTCCTTTTCCTCCTGCTTCTCTATCTCTTTCATCTCACTTATGAGAGTCTCTTTTTGGAGAGCGATGTCAGCAAGCTCTTCTTCGGCCATTTTTTGCATCTCGGGGTCTGATCCGGCCATCTCTTTTGTCTCTGCTTCCTGCTTTTCGAGGCGCAGGTAAGACTCCGCCAGGTATGCAGTTCGAGGGTTATCTTTATATTTTTGGATATCAGGATTCATACAATAGAAAAGACCTGAGGTAATTGTACCCCAGGTCCTTTGGTTATTTCTTGGCTTTGGCCTGCTTCTGCTTGAATCGTTCGACGCGTCCAGCGGTGTCCATCACCTTCTCCTGTCCAGTATAGAAAGGGTGGGTGGCCGAAGAGATTTCGACGTTAAACATTGGATATTCCTTGCCGTCCTTTGCCTTCTTGGTCTCCTTGGTAGGAACAGTTGAAGGAATGATAAATTCAGCGCCGTTTGAGCTGTCGACGAATAGGACCGGTCGGTAGTTATCTGGATGGATTTCCTTTTTCATAGAAAGACACTATAGCATGATTTATAGACCTTGCAACGGGTCGATCATGGTGGTTTGGATGTTTGCTGCCTTGGCCATCACCTGGTTGCCATAGGTCGATCCTGGACCTGCTGCGCAGGATTTGCCCGAGTAATACTTGCAGGCTGCATTTCGTTCAGCATCATAGCCTCCCACGGCTGCCCCATTCCCTTTAAGAAGGATGGCGAGGGCCATGATGGCATCCTGGGGGTTCCATGGATCGGCTGGATTGTGGCCGGTGAGAGTAGCTACCTGACCTGCAATGATCTTCCAGGTCGAAGGGATGAACTGGGCAGGTCCCATCGCTCCGCCGTAGCCGATCGAAAGTGGGCACGACACCTTGGTGGTGAGCGGATCTCTGCCTACGGCTGGAAGGATAGTTTGGAGAAGAGGCAGATCGCGAGTCGGGTGAATACCGTTTGCGAACACCTTGCCGCTGTTGACGCTCTTGGTCTCCCCGGTCATGAGGTTGGTGATCACGCAAGAGCCTACATTGGCGCCCAGGTTTGATTCCTGGGTAAGGATGCCAAGGATAAGGGCCGGACGGACTCCGGTCTTTCCGCTTGCATCATTGGCGTATTGAAGGGCGGTCCCGAAAGGAATGGCTCCTGTGTCGCGGAGATTAAAGAGAACGGCGCGGATCTGCGCGGCTTTGGCCTGTCTGTCTGCGAGGACCTGCGAATATGATTTTTCTTTGTTCTTGCTCTCGGCGAGGAGAGACTGCTTCTGAGCTTGGCTCACTTCGACCTCTTTTTTGGCCTGTTCGATCAAGGCCTTGGCGGCTGTAGCTGCTTCTTTCTGCTTAGCGAGCTCTGCCTTCTGAGCTTCGGTCTCAGCCTTGTTTCCACGAAGATCAGCAAAGACATCTTGGAGAGATTTCTCTGTAGCTGCATAGGTATCTACATCAACAAAGAAGCTTGAAAGATCTTCATTCGAGAGCATGGCTTCCGTGAGAGTGTACTCATCGATCTCTTTGGTCTTCCTAATAAGTTCGGCCAGGGTGTTTCTCCCTTCTTCGATCTTGTCGTCCAGGCGCGTGATCTCTGCCTGTTTCTCGGTGATGTTCTTGCCGAGGCTTGCGATAGCAATATTTTTGGCTTTGATGCTTGCCAGAGCGGCGTTGATCTTGGCAGTGAGTGTTGCGACGTCTCGAGCGTAGGAAGCACTGTCCTGTTTTGTGTTATTTAAAATAGTGGTCCACTTCGAGATCTCTGCATTACATGCCTCAAGATCTGCACGAAGTTGGTCTTGGCTTTTGCCAGTCGTCACGGTCGTACACGCGTCTTCTGCGAAAACAAAGGAGGGCGTGACGGATCCGAGTCCTAAAGAAAGGACCGCCACAATCGCAAATACTCGTACTTTAAAAGACCTCGTATTCATAATGTTCTTTGAAGAAAAGCTTATTCAGCCTTCGCCTCACCTTCTGGAGCCGCTTCCTCATCCTTGCCCTTCTTTTCTACTTCGATAGCAGAGAGATCAGGAGCTGCTGCTTCCTCTTCCTTTTCTTCTCGAGGAGCGGATACGAGGGCGATCACTTCTTCCTCAGGCACTTTGAGCTCGACTCCAGCTGGGAGGCTGAGGTCCTTGGCAAGGATCTGGCTTTCAAACGAGGTGAGTTGAGTGATGTCTACAACAATGTTGTGAGGAAGATCCTTTGGCATAGCTTCGATCTTGAGTGCGTGGATCACCTTTACGAGCGTACCGCCGAGGTCCTTCACAGCAGGAGAGACTCCTTCGAACTCAAGAGGAACTTCAACTTCCACCTTGTGGCCCTTTTCGAAGACATAGAAGTCCGCGTGGCGAGGAACACCTGAGACTGGATCAAAATCGATCTCGTGGATGAGGCTTTCTACGGGTCCTGTGGGAGTTTGAAGGCTGATCACACTTGATTCTCCGGCCTCCTTCCACACCTTCATAAACTCGACCATAGAGATAGAAATAGGGGTTGAAGGTTCCTTTTTGCCGTAAAAGACTGCTGGGATCTTCCCAGCCTTGCGTAGATCAGCGAGTTTGGCGCTTGTATCGCGCGGTTCTGCCTTTAAATTTGTCATTTCCCTATTTTACACGACCAAGAGCTAAAATCAACCCCGCGCCACTATGGAAGTGGCCTATTCTATGGCTATATGGGATTCCATATATTCGAGGGTACCATTCACCTTCTTGCCAGGATTAAAGATATTGTGAGGATCAAAGATCTCCTTGGTGCGCTTGAATAGATCGAGCATTTCTTTTGAATACATTTTGCCCAAGTACGGGGTGCGAACAATACCGTCGTTGTGCTCTCCAGTGATCGATCCATGATACTCTCCGACGAGCGTATAGACCTTCTCGCCCACTTCTTTGATCACTTCAATGTTCTTTTTATCTTTCATGTTCATAAGAGGGATGATATGGAAGTTACCGTTGCCTGCATGGCCTGCGATCGTATAGACAAGTTTGTACTCATCAAGGATCGCTCGCATCTTGGGCAAGAATTCCGGCATATATTTTGGCTCTACGACCACATCGTCGATGAACGGTGCTGTGCGCGAACCTCGAACATGTTTTCTCAAGAGGTTGAAGCTCTCCCTTCGGATGGTCCAATATTTGTTTGATTCCTCCTCGCTTCGGGTTTCTCTCGCCACGAATCCGAAGTGTGCGATCTTTTTCTCCAAGACATGCATCTTCTCTTCGATCTCTTCGTCGGTCTTGCCAGCGTATTCGACGAGAACAATGAGCTTCGGGATCCCGCCTTTCAGCATCATGAATGCCTCGGGGATGAAGGAGAAGAACAGTTTAAAGAAATTCTTCGCCTTCATGGTCTTCAACATCTCAGGGAAGAACTTCATGGCAAGCTTCATGGTCGCATCATCGTAGGTCTCCACTGATTCAGGGTTCGTCGGTAGGATCTCGTTCACAAGCTCAGCGAGGTGGGTGAGGTCATGCATAAATATCACGAACAATTTTGACTTTGGCTCAACAGGCACGAGACGGATCTTTGCTTCTGTAACGAGAGCCAGGGTTCCTTGAGAACCTACGAGGAGACGGTTGAGGTCGAATGTATCACCTTGCCACACATTCCAGAGATAATACCCAGCCGAATTCTTGGATACCGTAGGGCGAGATGCTTCTACTGCCACTTTGTTCGCATTGACCAGGTTTGCAATGTCTTTATATACCTTGCCTTCAAAGGTAGGCAGAGCCATCTTGGCCTCAAGCTCGTTTCTGCTCAGTGGACGGACTGTATATTCTTTGCCGTCTGAGAATATAGCTTTGGTCTCAAGTACGAAGTTCTCCATCTTGCCGTAGCGGAGCGTTTTTTCACCGGCCGAGTTGTTGCCGATCATCCCACCGAGGGCGTTCAAATTCTTCGAAGCGGTATAACAAGGCAGAATAAGGCTTTTTTCGAGGGTTTTCGGTTCAAAATCCCTATAGAACACTCCTGGCTCTACCACGGTACCCTCGGCCTTTATGTCTCCCACATGATTCATGTGCTTCATCACATCCACGATGATAGATTCGTTCAAAGACCCTCCGGACATGCATGAACCTGCGGCGCGGATAGTCACAGAGAGAGTAGGATCGTTCTGTTTATTCTCTTCAACCCAGGCCACGAGCTTTTGGATATCCTCTGAATCCATCGGATACACCACGAGCTTGGGCTTCACTTCAAAGAGCGACGCATCATGGCTATAGGTTCGAAGTGTTGATTCATCGTCAAAAACCTCTCCCTTAAAAAACTTTTTGATCTCTTCTTTCATTATGCGATCCGATTAAATACTTTAAGCTTCTGAGTAACGAGTTTTTTCATCTCTTCGACGCCTTCAGCCATGAATTTGTAAGGCGCAAGTTCGTCTGAGCTCATGCCTTTCTCTATGCCGTGTTTGTAGGCAGCCCTGAGCTCGGTGTTGATGTGGACGACGCTGATCCCCGCCTCAATGGCTTCACCAACCTCTTCATCGGTATTGCCAGAGGCGCCGTGGAGAACCAAAGGAATGCTCACTGCGGCGGCAATATCTCTGATCCGTTGGATGTTTAATTTTGGCTCCCCGCTTTTGATGAGACCGTGGATATTCCCCACAGACGGGGCAAAAAGGTCCACACAGGTCTCGTCTACGAATAACTTCGCATCCTCAGGCTTGGTCTGGGTCTCTTCTGATATTCCCTCCGGGATCTCGTCACGAAGCTGAGAGCCCGTGCCGATAAATCCAAGCTCTCCTTCGACGAGCATCGTGGGATGATGCTCCTTGGCATAGTTCACCACTTCTTTGGTCATCATGACGTTCTCAACGAATGGTTTCTCTGCGGCGTCGATGATCACCGCATCAAAGTGGTTATTCACTGCTTCTTTTGAAGCTTCGACCGAATACGTATGGTCAGCATTGAGAAATACTGCCTCGCCGCGTTCTTGAGCCACTGTCACAAGCGCGCGTATCTCTGCCACACCCAAGAATGATCGCTCCTTCTCTGATACTCCGACGATCACGGGAACCCCGAGTTCTTTGGCCGCCTGGATGACTGCGTTGTACCCTTCTGAATCTGAAACGTTAAAGTGGCCGATAGCGATCTTCTTTTCCTTCGCTTCGAGGATATATTCTTTCAATGTTTTCATACTTTTATAGTATCACGCGCCTACATGATAGAATAATTCTATGAAAGAACATCAATTTATCGCTATTGGCGACACAGCAACGGACGTTTTTATCCGACTTGAGGACGACAGCGGGGCAAAAGTGTCTGGCACGCCCGATTCTCCAGAGTATCGGATCTCACTTCCCTTCGCCGCGAAAATCCCATACGAGAGTGCCATCACTCTCCCAGGTGTAGGCAATGCTCCGAACGCTTCTGTGGCTGCCGCTAAACTCGGGCTTCATTCATCACTCGTCGCGCACGTTGGAGATGATGAACCCGGCAAAGAGACCATCGCAGTCCTCGAAGCTCAAGGAGTCGACACGCGATTTGTCCTCCCAGAGGCGGGCCGACACACGAACTATTCCTATATCCTTTGGTATAAAGAAGAACGAACAATACTGCGCAAGCATGAGGATTTCTCATACGCTCTGCCTGATATAGGGACTCCAGGTTGGGTCTACTTTAGCGCGGTCGGTGCGGGGGCCAACAAATTTTATGATGATTTTGCCGCATACGCAGAGTCACACCCTGAAGTAAAGTTTGCCTTTCAGCCGGGCGGGAATGAAATAAGCCTGGGGACCACTCTCAGAAGATTCTACGACCGCGCGGATATATTTTTCTGCAATGTTGAAGAGGCTGGAACAATACTCGGCATCACAACCCTCGGTACGAAAGAACTCTTGAAGCGCATGCATGATCTTGGACCAAAGATCGTGGTCATCACAGATGGCCCAAACGGCGCTCATGCGTACGACGGCAACCAGATGATCAATGTTCCTGTGTACCCGGACGGACTTAATGCAAAGGAACGCACAGGAGCCGGAGACGCCTTTGCTTCAACGACCACTGCGGCTCTTGCCCTTGGTAAGGATCTCTCTACTGCACTGACATGGGGTGCAGTGAACAGCGCTTCGGTGGTGCAGTATGTCGGTGCTCAGCAGGGCCTTCTCTCCATATCTGAGATCGAGTCCCGCCTCTCAAAAGCTCCAAACTTTAAACCTGTCATTCTCGAATAGTTTTCTAAACACAAAAAACACCTCGAGACCGAGGTGTTTTTTGTGTTTATACTTGTACCTTAATGAAGGAGGCCGGCTTGTCGAGCAAGCTCATCCAAGAGAGCCTTCATAGCGGTAAAGGTATTAGCTGCGCTGTTGGAGGTATATGTGAGCTGGAAGTTTCCGCCGCCGTTAGGTTCAACTAAGAGATAGGATGAGTAGTTTGATCGGCTGTTCCAGACCTTTGGAGGGAAATTATATCCACTTACTTGGCCAGGAGTCATGATACAAACCACGCCGTCGGGAGAAGAACCTGTGTGAACCGTAGCGGTCTTTGTCCCATATCCTGAGACCTTTGCTCCACCGCAATCGATGACCCAGTAGCCGTTCGTATTGTTCATGACATAGATGCTGGCCGCAGGTCCGGACACTCCGTCGTTCAAGACCTCTAGTCCAGAGGAGACGGCGTTCGAAGCGGTGACATTGATGCTTATGTCTTGAGACTTACCTTGGCCATTTGAACCCATGCAGGAGAGTCTATAAACCGTCAAGACTGTTGGGGAAACGGTCGTGCTGCCGCTTGTAGCCACTGAAGTGCCCTGATTAAGGTTCCCGTTTGAATTTGCAAGCGTACACCCAGTGATCGTGGCGTTTGTGGCAGGAGAAGCGCTCCAGGTCAGAGTGGCTGATTGGCCCACGGTAATGTTCGTGGATGAAGTAGTGAAGGAGAATGAAGAGAGAGTTGAAGGAAGAACGACGGTCGAATTCACTGTCACAGTGGCGCTCGCAGAAGATGATTGACCCGACGTGTTCGTACAAGTCAAAGTATATGCCGTGGTACTTGTTGGCCTTACTGTTGATGCTGAACCGAAGGGTAGGGTTAGAGATTGACCATTTAGTTTGCAACCCGAAATTCCAGATGTGTCAGTTACGCCCATGAGCAATGTAGCTGACTGACCAGCTGTGATGGTGGATGGAGAAGCGGTTAATGTGACCACTGGGGCAGCAGCTCCATTTCCCGTTGATCCGTCTGCAGAAGAAATGTTGACCTGAACCTGATCGCTTACCGCATCCTTGTCACAACCTATGACGAAGGTTTCGTTTTGAGTGATGTTGTAAACATTGTAACCTTGAACTCCCGTACCTGTTCCGCTGGTAGCCAAGCTACCCGCTCCCTTTACGCCTACCGTACATCCTGAAGACATATTGTAGTATTTCCAAGACAAGATCAC
>JAZKAE010000004.1:12334-16340 GCA_040389345.1 Patescibacteria group bacterium | reverse complement strand
TCGTACCACAGGGCCAGCAAACTTGACAACTTCTAAATTTAAGATAATTTAAATACAGAACACCACCTTAGCAAGGGGCAAAATGAAAGCTAGCTTTACATTCCAGGAGCCGGCAATGCAGGTGATCAGTACGATCGCGATCAAGCGATCCATCAGCCGCGCGGAAGTGATTCGTAGAGCCCTCATGTTCTACGAATTCGTCGATAGGGTATCATGCGATGGTACTCTCACGACAAGTAGTGAGGGAAAGACCTATAGGGTGAAAATTCCATAGTCCATTCTGGCTCCGTTTAACCGGGGTCATTTTATTTAACAAAAGTTCCAACATCGTACCATAGGGCCAGCTAGCGAAAAACAATCCCGCCTTGTGCGGGTTTTGTTTTGCGCTCGGCTGCTTGAGCACCCGGGACTCGAAGCCTGATTAAGATTTTTATGAGTGCACGAAATAAAAATCCAATTAGGGTATTGTTCCTGTAAGGAACGAGTCCCTGATCGGCAGCTGATTAAAGTAAAAAAACAGGAACAAAAGTTCCTGTCTGCACTCCCACAACGACTACGCTAGAGGTTCTTTTTTATGTCGCTAATCGTTTTATTGATGACAGACCTACGACCCCTCTCGTAAGCCTTGTCGATGATTCTGTCAGCGTATTCTTGTGCTTCTTCAGATGACAGGGTTAGTACCGGAGGATTTTCTCCGTTCTGCCCTGCTTTGAAGGCTGCATCTGAGATGTACTGAATGCCTCCCCGGATCAACATCCTTGTAAAAAAACCAGGTTTTTCTTCTTTTTCCTCTTTCTCAGAATCCTCCTTTCTGTCCGGCTTAACAAATGATCTTTCCGAATTATGAAATGGCGACCAGTCACCCAGATCAAAAGGGGAGCGTTTACGAGACATTACAGTTCTCCTGTTTGGGTCTATTTGTAGACTACAATATTTTTATATAAATGTAAAGTTTTTACTTACGCAGATTCCAACATCGTCCCACAGGGCCAGCTCGTGATATTCTGAATACATGGAAAATATTAAGCTCATATGTTTTGACCTGGATAAAACTCTCATTACTCACAATAGTTGGTATGAGCTTAACTTGGCATTAGGTGTAACTCATGAAGAAGATCAGCAGCTTTTTAATGATTATAAGGATGGAAAAATTTCTTATGAGGAATGGCAACAGAAATTATTAAAACTTTTGCAGCGTAGCGATAAGGCTAATTTGGAAGAGATTACCAATGTTCTTTCAAAATATACATTTAACGAAGGCGCTCGTGACGCAGTGAATTACGCAAAATCGAAAGGAAAAGAAGTTGCACTTATTTCTGGTTCAATAAATATTCTGGTTGATCTCGTAGCAAAAGACTTGGGCATTGAACTTGCGGAAGCTGCAAACATACTGGTATTCAATGAGGAAAATCGGCTAAAAGATATCGTAGTGGTGGGGGACGACAAGATAGCAAAATTAAATTTTCTTGAAAGCTTTTGTCGAAAACTAGGGATCGAACTACATGAATGTCTCTGTGTCGGTGATGGAGACAATGATATTGAGATGTTCCGAAAAACGGGGAGGGGGGTAACTTTTGAAGATTCAAAGATTAAAAATGAAGCTTGGAAAGTAATAAACGGCCTTAGAGATCTGCCGACCCTATTCTAGTTCCAACGTCGTACCAAAGGGCCAGCTCGTGATATTCTAGAGATATGAAAATAGAACCAACTCCTGAAGAGTATGATAACTATCTACAGACATATAAACAATACTTCGAAGAAAATAGAAGGTTAAATCAGACTAAACGTTCACTGGAACAAACGTTTCCAAAGACGTTAATAACTTTTATAGTACTCGTTTCTCTCCTAGCTTATTTGATTAGTGATAAATGGTGGATCTTTCTTATTGTTGGGTATGTGGTTCTCATGGGTTACGAACCTCTTAAGGATCTATTAATCGGCATAACCTCTTCAGGAAGATACAAACAACTTAAACAACAAATAGAAGATTTAAACAAATCTACGAGGGCAAAAGTTCTTTCGTTTGAAGATGCATATAAAAGTTATTTTGAGGATAAACTAAAAAACTTTTATGAAGAAAGGCTTTTTAGGAAACGCTCTGGCACTGAGCAGTTTGAGTCAGCCTTGTCCGAATTTGCCACAATGCTTGAAGAAGCTAAATCTATTAACAGCATCTTTCTAAACAAGAGAATTGACTTAAAAGATTACGAAAACTATCTCATTGGCAGAATGGGAATGAGTCTATTTAGAAAAAAGCATACAGAAAGTAAATTAAGCAGTTACACTAGAAATTTAGTTGCTATAAGGGATACGGCAAATAACCCTCCTGTTGTAGTTAAAGTTGCTCCTCCTGAAACCTATTACTCCACACCAAGACATGTCGATTGGGAACTTATAAACAAGGCCAAAAAAATAATTGGAGAACATGGCGAGGAAATAGTAATGGCGATCGAGCAGAATTATTTGAGATCTGTTAATAGACCAGATCTTGCGGAGAAAGTTCGTCATTTTTCTAAAGAAGAGGGCGATGGTGCCGGATATGATATCCAGTCTTTTTCTAATGACGGGAAAACTAAATATATAGAAGTGAAAAGCACTAAGAATTCCAATGAAGCACCATTTTATTTATCTAGGAATGAATTCTCTTTTTTAAAGAGCAATCAAGGTAACGCTTTTATTTATAGAGTTCTAAATGTTAATGAAAAAGAGGATAAGCCACTACTCAAGGTGTACACAGCTTCAGAGGTGTTGAATTCAGAAGAAATAGTTCCAGTTCAGTACCTAGTAAATATGCGAAGTTAGTGTTAGTCGATTTCTGCAGGGTGATTCCAATATTTAAGTGCAATGAGGGTGGTTCCAACATCGTCCCACAGGGCCAGCTCGTAAAATGTCATTGTTCTGCTAGGATGCGGATATGTATCCAGGTTCTATCATCAAGAAAAAGGGGAAGCTCCCAGGCAAAACTGTTGCTGTGTTTGCTGGCATGCATGGAAATGAAAAAGTAGGAATCCTTACGCTTCAGAAGGTCATACACGAGATTAAGGTTACTTCTGGAACTGTTTATTTCGTTTTTGCTAATCCTCCGGCAATAGCCGTAAATAAACGGACTATAAATCAAAACCTTAACCGTCTATTTAGTCGAGATATAAAAGGAAATGACCCTGAACATAAACGTGCTCGAGAACTAATGAACTTGCTAGATAAGTGTGATGCTCTTTTAGACATTCATTCCTACAACAGCAAGGACGGCGAACAGTTTGCTATATCAGAGAAGAGGGGGTTTGCAGTACTGAAGAAAATGAATTTCCCAATCATCGGGACAGGGTTTAGTGCGCTGGGTCATGGAACAGACGGATATATGGAAAGTCAAAAAAAGATTGGTATGTGTATTGAGTGTGGGACAACAAATAAATATAAGAAATTTTTAAAGCTAGCAGAGGATTCTGTGTATCAATTTTTGCAGCATTTTAAATGTATAGAAAATAAGATCAAATACTCACCTGTAGAACAAAGGATCGTGCGAGTGAAGAGAATGTTATATAAACAGACTACCAAGTTTAGATTTGTAAAAGAATTCAAGGATTTTGAGAGGCTGTCTGGCGGCCGAGTGTTCGCAACAGACGGAGCCTTGAAGCTTAAAGCATCTCAAGGTGAATGCATGCTATTCCCTAGGCCTGGAGTGAAAGTGGGGGAGGAAGTGTGTGTTATAGGGGAGTTTCTTGGATAAGAAAGATTCCACCGTCGTACCACAGGGCCAGCTAACTTGACAACTAACAAACATTAATATATAAAATTAGCAGATCGTTTTTACTTCATCACAAGGAGTGTCAACATGTCGGAAGATTCGAAACTTGCGTCACTGCAGGAAGGAGATCGTGTTAACGGCATCATGACTCAGATCTATGCCGCTACACACAACTCAGACAGAACAGAAGGTCGCGGGACAAGGGTGGATAAGTCCTACCATCGTGACGAGCGCGCCGCTCTCATCGCGACCAAAGGCATC
>JAZKAE010000004.1:0-12324 GCA_040389345.1 Patescibacteria group bacterium | reverse complement strand
GGCAAGGTCGAGCCTCGTCTCGCCCTGAACCTGGGGGACGGACGGTACTTTCTTTTCAAGAACAACACTCAGCCGATCGCGGTTTCCAGTAGTGAAGAAGAAGTGCGAGCCGAGACCGACCTCCGCATGAAGGCGCTGTCCAAGCTCAATCCATCAGAGCGCGCTGCTCTCGGACTCTGAAATGCCTACTGCCAAGTTGTTTAGTCAACTGGCAGTTTTTTCTTTTATATAAGTTCCAACGTCGTACCCCGCCTGCTCCCGACCATCGGGAGGGCGGGCAGGCCATAGGGACAGCAAACAATAGGGACTCGAACTTTGTTATAATAGTAGAGTTCATGAAATTAATAACTCTTAATACCTGGGGCGCACGAATTAAAGAACCATTTACAGAGTTCATTAAAAAGCATCAAGATATAGATATATTTTGTTTTCAGGAGGTATACGATAAGTCTAAAGAGATACTAGGAGAAGAATATCCAGATTCTAACCATGATCTTTTTAACGAACTAAGCACATTGCTACCAAACCACAACGGATTTTTTAGACCGGTACTGCAAGGCGTGTACGGCATAGCCATGTTCATTAATAAGAATTATTCGGTTCTTGAAGAAGGAGAAATTCTTATTCATGGCAGGAATCAAGAGGGGACGATAAACGCTGGGCACCATGATAGGAATATGCAATGGCTAAAGTTTGAGCATGAAGGAAGAGCTCTCACGGTTTTAAATGTGCACGGATTGTGGAATGGCAAAGGAAAGGCAGATGTGCCTGAGAAGATCGCCCAATCTAGAATTATTAAAGATTTTATGAATAAGCTTGAAGGGCCAAAAATTCTTTGCGGAGACTTCAATCTAAACCCTGATACTAAGAGTATAAAAATGTTGGAAGAAAAAATGAGAAACCTTATTAAGGAGTATTCTGTACCTTCCACAAGAAATAGTATTTATTTCTCAAAGCCGGGGAAGACTGAAAATTTTGCCGATTATATCTTCGTCTCTCCTGATATCATAGTAAAGAATTTTCAGGTTCTTCCTGAGGAGGTCTCTGATCATGCTGCTCTGCTCCTGGAGACATAATATAGACCAATATTCTTATAAATATGATATCTTATTAGTACACAAACATATGAAAAAAATAATCATTATCGCAGGAGTTATTGTCCTTGCAGGGGTTGGTTTCTGGCTTTTTGGCAACAGTGGTCCAAAAGGACAACAGGTTTCAAAATTAGAGCCTAGCGACGTCGTTAAAGGTTTCTACGATCAATGGCTTGCAGCGGCGACCCAGCCCTCTGTTAAGCCAAACAGAGAAAGTTTGGCCAAGACTCCTATCTTGAGCCCAGAACTGCGAGATCGACTCGTCCAGGCTGTGGGAGCTCCTGCTACCTCTCCTGACCCCGTATTATGCCAAGTGGCCACTCCACCCGGATTTGCTACACGAAAAGTGTTTGTAAACGCAGATAAGGCAGAGATCCTCGTCACCTCTACAGATAAAAAGGTAAGCGAAGAAGCGCTCGTGTCCCTTAATAAATTGAACGAGGGCTGGTACATAAACGATATCAAGTGTTTGGCCGGAGAATTTGCTCCTGAAAAGGAATTCACCTTCGAAGGCGTTGGATACTTGCTCAAGGATTCTATCCCCGCTCCGTATAACAAAAAGAATTGGCACCTCATCTTTGAGGAAAACGGCACGATCGGCAATGTGGTTCCTATCCTCTTTGACTCCAAGAGCCAGTGTACGAGTTTGGATGAACAAAAGTCTGTCTGTGCTCCAAGCAAACTTATAGAAACGACCAAGGTATCCGTTCATGGCCAGATGACCGAACTGGGTGTGATGGTGAATAAAATGGAGTTTGTGAAATAGGCCCCGCTTGATCCACATGGAAGGCACCTTTCCTTTGGAAAAATTCTACATATACTTTTCTCCCTATACAGCTCATGCGATAGAGATCGAAGGGGTTGTGTTCCCAACTCTTGAGCACGCTTACCAGTGCATGCGGTATACGGATCCAGTGATTATCGAAGAGATCCGACAGGCACACAGCCCCCTGAAAGCATGGGAGATCTCATCGACATACAAACATCTTCAAGTCCCAGAATTCAAGAATGAAGAGCACAAGCTCAAGGTGATGAAAATGCTCATGAGATTAAAAGCAGACCAGCACGAAGAAATTCGAAACGCACTGCGAGATTCAGGAGATCTAACAATTGTGAAGCATATCGTGACTTACCCGCCAGGAGACGGATTTTGGGATGATGGAGAAGATGGGGCAGGGCTCAATCACACTGGACGATTATGGATGGAAATAAGAGATGAATTAGGAGGCTCCAATAATGATGGTAAGCTTCATATATTATGAAAAAATATCTTCTCTACATCGTCGGGGCTGTGGTTATTCTAATCGGAGCTTTCTATGTGTTTGCCTCACATGCAGAGAAGGGGATACAGAAAGAGACGCCAGGTCAAGACTATAAGAAAATCTCTGTTGTAATAAATGGAGAAACCCACATTTTAGGAAGCGGAGGAACACAGTATTTTGGCAATGAGGCCCGAGAGGATTTGGACGCAGATGGGGACGAAGATGTGGTGTTCCTCATTACTTATGATGGACGGGGCAGTGGGACTTTCTACTACCTCGTAGGTGCCTTAAAGAACGATACCGGGTACGTGGGGACACAAGTGGCTTTGATCGGAGATCGCATCGCTCCACAGACTACAGAAAAAGGACCGAATAAAAGCGTGATCGTAAATTATGCTGATAGGGCTCCTGGGGAACCCTTCACAACAAGTCCCTCGCACGGCAAGAGTATTAGATTTCTTTTAGATACCCAAACCATGAGTTTTGGTGAAGTGGCTCAAAATTTTGAAGGAGAGGCGGATCCGTCCCGTATGAATCTTGAGATGAAAAAATGGGTGTGGATCTCGGCTTTGTATAATGATGGTCGAGAAGTGAAGCCAAAAACTGCAGGTATCTTTACTCTTAGTTTCAACAAAGGAAAATTCTCAGCCACAACTGATTGCAATGGAGTGGGAGGAAACTATAATGCAAACGGCACCAATCTCATTTTTACCAATATGATATCGACACTGATGTTCTGTGAAGGATCACAAGAAAGCGAGTTTACTCAGCTTCTGACCAATACAAGCGGGTATCACTTTACTTCAAAAGGGGAACTTATATTGGACCTCAAGTTCGACAGCGGATCAGTGGTGTTCAAATAATTATCTGCGCTCGTCCATAGAGTTGCCGTATTAGCGCGAAGTGGTGGTCGCTTCTGTAGAAGAAGCAGTGCGGGCCTTATCGTATTCGACCTTAAGGGTGTGGATCGCTCCGATGTTGGACTCCATCGTATCAAGCGTCTTGAAGCCGTAGAAGGGGTCAGAATTGACGATAAGGGCGGGGAGGCGGTCTTCAACGTGGTAAATCCCGATAAGGGTCTTTACGGCCGGCTCCTCTGAGTTGTAGTCGAATGAGTAGATGCGCAGATCTGGGTACTTTTCATGCAAGGCATCGAGTACGAATCCAGTCTTCTCACAGTCTGGACAGATGCTCTTGTCCCCATAGAAGTAAAGGATGAAGGTTGGACGGATGCCGCACTTCTGCGTGATGCTTTTCATAAGCAGATAGTCTTTGATCTCAAGGAGAGAGTAGTACTGCTTCAAGTTCAACACATCCACATTGTCCGGACTATTTTGACTTGCAGCATAGGAGAGCTTGGCCCCGAGGTCGCCGAGTTCATGCGTAAGAAAAGTATTTTTTACATCCTTGCATGAGGTTTCTCGGAGGAGATCATTCTGAGTTTCGCCTGAGAGAATATTGAGTGACAGCTTATCCTCGATTGACCGGACATCATCGAGCTTCTTTTGGTTCAGAGTGGTGGATATATAAAGCGCCGTGCCAAAGATGGCAGCAGTGATCAAAAAAGAGAATAGGTACTTTTTGAGGCTCATGGGTGGGGTTAGCGCCAGCTAACTTTCTTAGAAAATACAGTATTGTATAGGGCTTTGGCAAGCCAGAAGGGGACGATAAAAAGATACATAGTGAGGTAGTAAAAGAGCCCGCGGGATAGGATCTTTTCTTCCTTGGCGATCTTTGCAGACATGAGGAGCATGGTGATGTTGATGATGAGAGCAGAAAGCGCAAGCCACGTGATCATTCCTGTATTCCAAAAGAACCAATTGAAAGAGATGTTCGGCGCATGGAGTGATAGACCCACAGCCTGATACTTGGAAAAGGCAGTGATGCCCTTGCCTACAAGCGACCATACGAAGTTCCCGGCTGCATACAGCGTGCCGAAGATCGAGATGGTCGCGATAGGGAGTATAAAGACACCGACGTGGCCGTATTGTTTGTTGAAATACATGTCCCGATAGTCAATCGCATTGTTCAAAAATCCATATGACCAGCGGACCCTTTGCTTGTAGAGAGCGCGGACATTGTCAGGAGCGACAGTGAACACATGCGCTCCGACAGAGTTTACTATTTTGTATCTGTTCTTCTGCATGCGCAGTGCAAGCTCCATGTCTTCGGTGTGGTGAGCTTCTCTGTAGCCCCCTAGGTCGGTGAAGACCTCTGCCCTGAAGATAGAGAAGGGACCAGGGGTCACATAGAGAGCCCCCATCGCTGAGAGCATGCGCCTAAAGAACACTCCCCAGTTATATTCGATCTTTTGGATGTGCTGGATCACAGTTTTTGGATCGTGGATCTTGATCGACGGAGTGACGGCCATGACAGATGCATCATCAAAATAAGGGATCATGAGCATGAGGGCATTTGGAGCGACGAAAGAGTCTGCGTCGAGGCACCCCACAAGCTCTGTCTCAAGCTTCTTAAGTCCGAAGTTGAGAGCGGCGAACTTGCTACCTTCATTTTGTTTTGTAAAAACCTGCACCTGAGGATTAGTAGCGTACCTCTGCATAACCTCGTAGGTCTTGTCAGACGAGCCGTCATCAACTAGAAGAAGTTTCAGTCTATCGCGCGGGTAATCCAGAGCGAGAAGTGATTCGATGGTCGCCGCGACAGTGAGTTCTTCATTGAAGCTCGGGACGATGATCGAGACGGAAGGAAAGTGCGAAGGTTCCTTCGTATGATCCTCCTCGAACTTGATCTCTTCTCTGGT
The DNA here is from genome assembly GCA_040389345.1 of Patescibacteria group bacterium. Classification (GTDB taxonomy): domain Bacteria; phylum Patescibacteriota; class Minisyncoccia; order Phycocordibacterales; family Zambryskibacteraceae; genus JAIFWN01. The sequence goes on along the minus strand of JAZKAE010000004.1, from coordinate 7,207 downwards.
CTCAAAGTAGGTAATGAGAATAAAAACCTCGAAAAAGAGCGAGATAAAGAGCGAAATATAGAGGATCATTTGGGACAAGAAATTCATTGAAATCCCTCACATTATAGCCTTAATTTTAGACTTTTTCAATGGACGGGGTATACTTAATTTCTATGAAAAAAGTCTTCAAAATCCCTCTTGAAGAAGAGGTTCGACTTAAGGCAGAGCTCGATAAAAGGACCGATGCGGAAGCGGCTCGCATCAAGAGGTATCTCTCCATGCCTGACCTTTCTCGAACCGCCGGCAGTCCTCTCAAGGAGATTGTCGATCGCACTCTCAAAGTCCCCGCTCTCGGTGAATTTGATGTGATCGAGATCCCAGAGATAAATTCAGCCAAGATCCTCTTCGATCTGTTCAATATGCCTGAAGGCCACCCAGCTCGTTCAAAATCTGATACCTACTATGTAGACGAAGAGCATGTGCTCCGCACGCATGACACCGTGTTCTGGTACTACTACCTGAACCTTCCAGAGATCCAAGAGCGAATTCAAAAAGGAGAAGCGTTTGGAGCGATTTGCCATGGCAAGGTGTACAGAAAGGATGAGATCGATAACCGCCACATGAATGTATTCCACCAGATGGGCGGACTCTACCTTGCTCCGGATTCGATGTCTGTGACTCCAGAGGATCTCAAGGCTGTGCTTTCAGATATCGCACGGAGTATCTTTGGTGATCAGGTGGAGTTTAGGTTCTATGACCACAATTTCCCTTATACCGATCCCTCATTTGAGATGGAAGCATTTATAAATGGGCAATGGATCGAAATGCTTGGATCAGGTATGCCTCGAAAGACTGTCCTCATAAACTTCGGACTCGAAGGGTACCATGGTTGGGCGTTTGGTTTTGGCCTTGAGCGCCTTGCCATTGCATCCATGGACCTGCCAGACATCCGACTGCTGTGGTCGGATGATGAACGAGTGACGAAGCAACTTGTTCTCGGCAATAAGTTCAAGGAAGTCTCCAAGTTCCCTCCAGTTGTTCGAGATATCTCCTTTATAGTTGGAGCAGACTTTGTGTTGAACGATTACTTCGACGCTATTCGAGATGTGGTCGGCGAGAGGATAGAGCAAGTAGAACTTTTGGATAAATATGAGAATGCAGAAAAGTTCGGTGAGGGCAAAACAAGCTACACCTTTAGGATCACTTACAGAGATCTGAACAAGACCCTGACAAATCAGGAGGTAAACGAAATTCATGCTGAAGTAGAAAAAATGACTCAGATCGACTATGGAGGAGTAATTCGAGTAGCTTAATGTACCGCATAGGTCTATCAAAAGGTGAAGTTAATGAAGAAAAACTCAAGGAATTGGGCTTGTTGTATGTTGTTGTTGAACCACGAATTCAGATGGTCGCATCCGCAAAAGTTGCAGTTGGGAAGCCATACAAAAGAGGCGCGAGCGTGCTAAAGGATGCCCCAACTTGTTTTGAATGCTCCTCACTCGTCGCTTGGGCCGCAGTTGAATCAGGGTACTCTATCCCTCGAGTTTCAATTGATCAATTTGTTTTTTCAAAAAGGATTAATAAAATGGATCTTTTGCCTGGGGATCTTGTGTTCGCTAATACAGAAGAGATAGTTCATACGGAAGGATCTTATTTTTCTCAAGTGTTAGGGAAATTGGTAAAAGAAGAACCGATTAGATACGAAACTCTAGAATACTTGCCTGGGACTCCTGTTCCACACGGGGTTGATCATGTCGGCATATATATGGGAGATAATAAAATAATTCATGGGACTTCATCCAAAAACGCCGTGGTTGAAGAAGACTTGGATACAAGCACCTCATTTCAAAAGATCGTTGGATATGGAAGGATCATTGATAATGATGAGCCTCGATTCGTGATCAGCATTCCAGAAGACCGCCTTGATCTGCGCAACAAAGAAGCACTACTGAAAGAGGTTTCAAAATAATTTTGGTATATAATACGAAGGATGAAAATGATCCTCCCCGTACCCTTTGTGTCCCAATATTCGATCGGACGAGACTCAGACGGCCTTTCTCGCGCTTGCGGGGCTGCATGCGTGAAGATGATCATAGATTTTAGAGAATCTGACGACGTGGACTTTCTCTCCATTGTCCGAGAAGGGCAGACCATCCGCGGAGCCTACATTTCAGGTATTGGATGGACTCACTCGGGGCTGGCAGCGCTTCTGCGTAACCACAATGTAGGAGCATATGCAGAAGAGTTCAGAAGCATCACCGTGGATGTGGAGAATCAGAAATTTCTCCCGAGCCCTTTTGAGAAAGAACATGTAGAGAGGGGAGTAAAGAAGATCGCATACGAGGTCGAGGGTGGACGGCCCGTGATAGTGTCCGGCATCAAGCAGTGGAAAGATACAGACAAGCCGCACCTCATGGTATGTGTAGGAGTGGATCGAGAAGAGAACGGCTCGATCCGAGGATTTTTCTATCATGATCCAGATGATGAGAACGAGCAAGGAGAGAGCAAGTTTATAAATACAGATATCTTCCGCCAACATTGGCGCAAATTCGCCATTTTCATAGATAAATAAAAATCCGCACAGGCCTAGGAGGCGAGTGCGGGGGAAAAGCGCTGAATTGCTTCGCGTAAACTATCGAGTGGCGTTGCGACCCCGGCCGCCCTCATCTCGTTTGTGAGATGGATGTGAGCGTAGGTTCGTTCGAGCTTGGGATGCAAGACGCCGAGGAGAAGGTGTTCTGGCTCCGTGCGTATTCCGGTCAGGCATGCTTCGGTAAGTGCGAGCAGGATGATCTGCCGCGCCGTCCACATGTACACCTGCGCTCCTCCCGGACTTACTGGCGGGAGAGTGGATTCGAGCCGTTCGACCACTGAGTCCGGCTCGACACGCATCCATCGCAGGATGAGGCGCGCCCTGCTGTTTGGGGCATTGAGGAGACGGTGGAGGATGAGCTCACTTGAGATTGTGGAGCTGCCCTTGCTACGCATCGCCGCTTCCGTCTCGATGAGGACCCCCTGGGTCTGCTCGGTAAAGTATTCGAGTGGGAGCTGTGAAGCTCCGAAGCCAGAGGCGGATACGATGCTCTCTACCTCTCGATGGACAACTGCGAATCTGATCTCGCGGGCTGGATCAAGGGGGAGCGACGTGAGTGGGCCGTGGTTGATGCGGAGGTTTTCCATCGGTTCTCCTGTATGTGAGGGTGCAAAATTCTTTTGAAACAATACTCTGCGGACAGGACAAGGTCAACAATTTAAGGCTCTGGAAGCTCTTCTATTTGGGGGCTGTTTATGCTAAAATAAGAGTTCAAAACACATGGCGAAAGACCCGAAAGACACCAAAAAAAGCTCGAATTATAGCGCTGAATCGATCACTGTCCTTGAAGGCCTCGACCCGGTCCGCAAACGTCCGGGCATGTACATCGGGACCACTGGACCTGACGGTCTTCATCACCTCATTTGGGAGATCTTCGATAACTCCCGCGACGAAGCCATGGGAGGTTTCGCGAACGATATAGAGGTCGCGCTTCTGCCAGGATTTAAGGTCGGAGAGCCTGCCCGTATCCGAGTCGTCGACAACGGACGAGGCATCCCTGTGGATGTTCACAAACAGACCAAGGTGAGCGCGCTTGAGATGGTCATGACTGTTCTCCATGCAGGAGGCAAGTTCGGCGGAGAGGAATCTGGTTATAAGGTCTCAGGAGGACTCCATGGAGTGGGAGCATCGGTCGTGAACGCGCTTTCTATCTACACTCGTGCAGCAGTCCACAAAGAGGGAGATGGAGTATATGTGCAGGAATACAGCGAAGGCAAAAAGAAGGCTGCCGTAAAGAAGATCGGCTCGACCAAACAGAACGGTACGATCATCACCTTCCAGCCTGACCCCACAATCTTTCCAGATACAAATTTTGATTTTAAGAAGATCGTGAACCACCTGAGGCAGCAGGCCTACCTTGTGAAGGGGGTGAAGATCTCGGTCCTCGATGCACGAGAACTTGATCCGAAAGCTGTGAAGGATACCGACGTGTTCTATCTTAGAGAGCTTGGGCTCGAGGCTCCCTCGATGTCTTTCTATTTTGAAGGGGGACTTATATCGCTCGTTCGCTTTGAGAACGCTCTCCAAAAGCCGGTCCACAAGAATATTTTCCATGTAGAGAAGGCAGCCAATGGCAACGATTATGAGACTGTCGAAGTCGCTCTCCAATACGTCGATGACATTTCCTCTCGTATCCTTCCGTTTGCAAACAATATCTATAACGCTGAAGGAGGAACTCATATCACTGGATTCAAGACCGCCCTTACAAGGACGATCAATAACTACGCTCGCAAGAACAATCTCGTTTCTGACAAAGAAGACAACTTTACCGGTGATGACGTGCTCGAAGGATTGACCGCTGTTATCTCGATCAAGCTCCGAGAGATTCAGTTCGAAGGACAAACCAAGGGCAAGCTCGGATCAGTTGAAGCTCAGTCCATGGTCACCAGCGTCTTCGGCGATGCGTTTGCGACATTCCTCGAAGAAAATCCCGATGATGCAAAGGCGATGATCCAGAAGGTCGTCCTCGCACTCAGAGCTCGAAAAGCAGCCAAAGCAGCCAAGGATTCAGTGCTTCGCAAAGGTGCGCTCGAAGGTATGACCCTCCCAGGCAAGCTCGCTGACTGCCAAAGCAAGTCTGCAGAAGAATCAGAGATCTTTATCGTAGAGGGAGATTCTGCAGGAGGTACAGCGAAGATGGGTCGCGACAGACGAACCCAGGCCATCCTCCCTTTGCGCGGAAAGATCTTGAACATCGAGCGCGCACGCCTCGACCGCATGCTTGCTTCTGAGCAGATAAAAAACCTCGTGGTTGCTCTAGGTACGGCGATCGGAGATACATTTGATATAAGCAAACTGCGCTACCATAAAATTATTATTGCCACAGATGCAGACGTCGACGGCGCACACATCAGAACTCTCCTCCTCACTCTTCTCTATAGGTTCTTCCGCCCACTCATCGATGCTGGTTTCGTCTACATCGCCCAACCACCGCTCTACAAGATCAGAAAAGGCAAGGAGGTCCACTATGCATACTCCGATGAAGAGAGAGATAAGATCGTCGGCAAGGACGTGAACCTTGATGAATTGATCGAGACTGAAGGAGTAGAAACTACGGACGACTCACAAGTTGAGGAAGTGGAGGTCAAGAAAGAAGGCAAGTCTCAGAAGATCTCTATCCAGCGCTACAAAGGTCTCGGAGAGATGAATGCAGAGGAGCTGTGGGAAACCACCATGGACCCAAAGGTGAGAATTTTGAAGCAGGTGAACGTCGAGGATGCCCGCGAAGCAGACAAGGTATTCGACATCCTCATGGGAACAGATGTTCCTTCTCGCAAATCATTCATCCAGTCGAACGCCAAGAAAGCTACTATCGACATTTAGGATAAAAAGAGTATAAAGGTTCAAGAACCCACTCTTTGGAGATGCTCACATGCCAGGTTTGCCATACATGCGTCCAGATGAAAAGATCTGCACCTTATGCAATATGCTCCCCCCGACCATATATGTATGTCAGGTGCCAGATTGCCCATGTGTGCCTGCCCAGACTCCAACACCGGTCGATCCGATGGAGGAAGGTTTGAAGGAAGTGCGTGGTCGCGAGAGCGGAGAGCTCGGGGATGTGGTGTGTGGTGAAGACCCTGAACCCTTGCTCGATCTGCCTTTCAGCCCCGATACGTGATCGGGGTATTTTTATTTCTTATCTTTGATCTCTACTTTGAGTTTTGAAATAAGTTCTTCGAGGGACTGGGCTCCAAGATTTCCTTCTCGAGATTCAACAGTAACCTTTTTATCTTCGACTTCTTTGTCTCCTATGATAAGCATGTAGGGAATTTTTTCAGTCTTGGAATTTCTGATCTTTTTGCCCAAAGATTCGTTTGATTCATCGAGTTCTGCGCGGATGTTCTCTTGCTTTAGGACTTCAACAACAGACTTCGCGTAGTCAAAATGAGATTCGCCGATAGGAAGGACCTTGACCTGTACAGGTGCGAGCCAGAGAGGGAAGGCGCCAGCGTACTTTTCGATGAGGAAGGCCATAAGACGCTCGATCGCTCCGATGGATGATCGATGAACCACAAACGCCCGGTGCTTTTGTCCATCTTCGCCTGTGTAGTCGAGCTCGAATCGCTGTGGGGAAGAGAGGTCATATTGAACAGTGAACGCAGTGTCCTCCTTGCCATTTACATTCTTCATCTGAACATCGATCTTCGGTCCATAGAATGCTGCCTCATCTTTGGCTTCGGCAAACTTCACTCCACGGCTGGCCATATGTTCGCGAAGAAGTGATTCAGCTTTTTCCCAGCCAGCATCGTCTTTATAATATTTTTCAGTGTTGGCTCGGTCTCCAAGGGACAAGCGGTACCAATAGTCTTCTCCAGGCTTCAATCCAAAGATAGAGTTCGCATATTCAATAAGGTCCAAAGCTTTTCCTATCTCAGATACGGCCTGCTCCTCGTCCTTGCAGATAATATGCGCATCAGAGAGGCAGAATGTGCGGACGCGCTGGAGACCCATAAGCTCTCCTGACTGCTCGTATCTATAGAGCTGGGCAAGTTCGGCAATTCTCATTGGGAGGTCTCTGTACGAGCGGGGCTTTGAAAGGAAGAGCTCGAAGTGATGAGGACAAGTCATCGGGCGAAGCATGAATTCTTCGTCATCGATCACGATCGGCGCATACATGCCGTCCTTGTAGTAGGGGTAGTGTCCGGACTTTCTATAGAGGTCGAGCTTGGCAATGTCTGGAGTACGGACATGGAGATATCCTCGGCGAATTTCCTCATCGACGATGAATCGCTCAAGCTCTCGACGAACGGTCGCACCTTTAGGGAGCCAGAGGGGGAGCCCTTTGCCTACAGTGTCTGAAAAGGTAAAGAGCTCAAGCTCCTTGCCTAGCTTTTTATGATCTCGCTCATTACCTTCGGGTTTGTGTTCTTCAGTCATGAAGAAATAGTATCAGAAAATCTGCTTATTTAAAGGCCAAGGATTATTTGACAGATGAATCAAATTAATGTATTAAACAAACAGACCAGCCACAGGAGAGACATGAGACCGATCAAAACGCTCGGCGACATCAGCCAGATCAACGACAAGGTTCAGGAGCTGCTTCCGCTACTTCACCGACTGCACGGTGTGAGATCAGTCGAGACGCGCGCCTTTGAGGCCGAGTATGATATACGCATGGCTCAAGTGGGAGAT
>JAZKAE010000003.1:0-43474 GCA_040389345.1 Patescibacteria group bacterium | reverse complement strand
CCCTCAACCGCCCGGGGATCGGAATTCCCTAACACCTAGAGGATAGTATGACCTACCAATCCAACCCATGGATCACGATCGGGCTTGTGGCCGTCGGCGTAGGACTGGCATTCGCCGTCATCCTTCCGGTCCTCGAGAGGATCAAGACCTGGCGCGATGCCCGTTACGCTACTGCGTATAACAAGCAGAAGGAGGCACGCGAAGCGGACGAGCGGTGCAAGGTACGTGACCACCAGCTGAACCACGGTCGCCAAGTCTTCAACTGGCTCAAGCAGGAGTTCGCTGAGTACGAGAAGTTGGGCCTCCTAATCTCGAAGATCGAGGACAACGGAGGAAGCTTCTCAATCATGATGTACAGAAAGGCTTCCGCCCTCCACCACTCGCCTATCCTTCAGCTCTCGTACGACTTCGCCGGCAAGCATGCCGACGACAACTACACGGGCCACATCCACTACGGCGCATACGGTGCGGACATCCTGTTCCTCGTCCTCAACGGCAACCCAAAGTGGGGCCTCGATCATCTGGTCCTCAAGGTTGTTCACGAAGAGTTTGCAAACCGTCTCGCTGTGAGCTACTAGCTCAAGGTCGGGTCGGAGCAGTCTCACCATCGCCAAGCGCGCACCGCGCGCTTGGCGATTTCTTTTTATATTCTCATGCTACAATTTTTGTAATGGCACGTCAGACCTTTATCATCGAATGGGATGCTCATGAATACGAACACAAAGAACGTTCGGAAGATTGGTTCTGGGCGGTTGGGATCATCACGGTCGCTGTGGCGGTCGCTTCGATCGTCCTCGGCAACTACATCTTTGCGGTCCTTGTCCTTCTCTCTGCCTTTTCTCTCGCTCTCTTTATAAATAGACTCCCAGACCACGTGCATATTGTGGTCGATGAAGAAGGCGTCAGCAAAGAAAACGTGAAGTATCTCTACAGCACTCTCCGATCATTTTGGATAGACACTGATCATCCACACAAAAAGATCATCCTTCGTTCAAAGAAGATGTTCATGCCTTTGATCATTGTCCCGCTTGGAGAGAATATTGATTGGGAGCGACTAGAGAAAACTCTCTTGCGCTTCCTCCCTGCCGAATACCACAAGCTCCCCTTTGCAGAAGTAGTGCTTGAGTATTTGGGGTTTTAAAGCCTCTGTGATAATGTTTGCGCGTGAAAGACTGCTTTTCTGTAAGCCTATGGCTTGCGGAAGCTGCATTCGAAACAGGTAAGGAAACGAGTTTCCTTACCGTTTCTCACTTGCTTTCGTCGTTCAATGGATAGGACATAACTTTGCGGAAGTTAAGATCCAGGTTCGATTCCTGGCGAGAGCACTAATTACAAAAAAACCGCCAGAGCGGTTGAACTAAATATATCGATTTTCTCTGCCCCACTTAATCCAGGCATCACGGATTTTTTCCATCTTGCCCGCAGATTCCCGCGGAACAGGATTAACCTGAACTATGGTCATTAGGGCTGGGGCCCAATGATCGATCTCCTTCTGAAACGACCTTAGGATAAATGGCACGGCCTCTTCTCCCATACGCATAATTTCCTCATACGCTGGATGTGTAATGATCTCTCGGATAGAGCTCGTCTCTTCTGTATCTTTTTTCCACATCACTTCGAGATCATTGAATCTGAGCTCTAGTTCAGTATTCGGCATGAATCCCTCCAGGGTTTCTCTGTATATCTTATAACAAAAATCCGCCTCTTGGCGGTTTTTTGTTAGGCGACCTTTTTGATCATTCTCGAGAGTCGAGACTTCTTTCTCGAAGCGGCGTTCTTGTTCATAGTCTTTTCTTTGACTGCTTTGTCGAGGGCCTTTTGAGCGAGTCGGAGAGCTTGTGCTGCATCCTTCTTCTTCCCTTCTCCTACAAGCTTCTTTACAGACTTGACGGTCTTTTGGACATTGTCCTTTCTGACCTGGTTAAAGGCGCGCTTTCGTACAGAAGTGCGGAGGGCCTTTTTTGCTGAGCGTGTGATTGGCATATGCGAGATACTACATGAGGCCACAATATAAATCAACTGCCGAATCTGCTACTATGGGCCCATGATAGGCACTCTCAGAGGCACCATCCAGAACAAAGATCTCCACGCTCTTATCGTCGATGTGGGCGGCGTCGGATACAAGGTCTCGGTCACCACTGACACCTCGCTTGATGCCCTACCCGGCGAACCGGTCTTTCTCTGGACCTACCTAGCAGTACGAGAGAATGCACTCGACCTGTACGGCTTCGCCGACAAGGAGAACCTCGATCTCTTCGAGCTCCTTATCTGCATCTCAGGCATTGGACCAAAGACCGCGCTTGGGATATTGAACGTGGCCACCCCAGCGATGCTTCGCCAAGCTGTGGCCGAAGACGACACTTCCTACCTCACCCGAGTATCAGGGATCGGCAAGAAGAACGCCGAGAAGATCGTCCTCGAACTCAGGGACAAGCTCATCACCACCGCCGCCGACTCTGGACTGAACCTCAAGGCCGAAGGAGATGCGCTTGAAGCCTTGGTGTCCCTCGGTTATCCAGAGCGCGACGCCAGAGATGCTCTGAAAAAGGTGTCCAAAGAGATCACCAATACCTCTGAGCGAGTTAAGCAGGCCTTGAAGCTCCTTTCTCAAAAACAATAATGAATGCAGTTCTTCGCTTTATAAAAAAGTTCATCCCTCGCTCGCTCTTTGATGCGCTCGCTCCCGTCTATCATTATCTCCTCGCGCTCACGAGCGCCCTTATCTATTGGTTCCCCTCCAAACAGCTGACCGTCCTCGCTGTAACCGGCACCAAGGGCAAATCTTCGACCGCAGAGATGTTGTCTTCTATATTTGAAGCAGCAGGATACAAGACCGCACTCCTTGGCACCATTCGCTTCAAGATCGGCGATGAATCTCGGCCGAACAAAGAGAAGATGACCATGCCTGGACGATTTTTTGTACAGAAGTTTCTCCGAGAAGCGGTCACCAAGGAATGCGATGTAGCCGTCGTCGAGATATCCTCTGAGGCAGCCAAGCAATACAGGCACAAATTCATCTACCTCGACTCTCTCGTTTTCACTAATCTATCCCCCGAACACATCGAATCGCACGGGTCGTTTGAGAAGTATCGCGCAGCAAAGCTCCGCATCACTGAATCTCTGGGAAGGAAGCTAAAAGATAAAAGCGTCGTCGTCGCAAACGCCGATGACCCGAACGCCGACCTGTTCTTGAAATGCGGTGCGACCGAAAGCTATCCCTATTCTTTGAAAGACGCAGAGCCGTATACAGTAGATGGCAGTGGCATCTGTTTTACATATAAAGAAACAGAGATCAAGTCGCCCCTGCGCGGAGTATTCAACCTCTATAACCTGCTCGGCGCGTCGGTCTGCGCAGAAGCGTTCGGCATCTCCCCCCTTGCGATCAAAGAAGGCATTGAAAAGTTATCCCTTATAAAAGGAAGGGTCGAGTTTGTGAAGCTCCCGGAGGATCATCCTCTGAAAGATACGCAAAATTTTGATGTGGTGGTCGACTATGCCCACACCGCAGAGTCGCTCGGCGAATTGTATAAAGCCTTTGAGACCCAGCGAAAGATCTGCGTCCTCGGAAACACCGGCGGCGGCAGAGATAAATGGAAGAGGCCCGAGATGGCCAAGGTCGCGGATTATTTTGGCGAAGAGATTATACTGACCAACGAAGATCCCTATGATGAAGACCCGGATCACATCATCAGCGATATGCTCCCTGGATTTTCTACCCACACCCCGCATGTGATCATGGATAGGCGCGCAGCTATCAACGAAGCTATCCGAAGGGCAAAGCCTGGAGACGTAGTACTCATCACAGGCAAAGGTACAGACCCCTGCATTATGCTTGCAGGAGGCAAAAGGCTCGAATGGTCTGATTATGATGTAGCTCGCGAAGAGCTTGAGAAAGTTTTAAATACTAGATAAAGAAAAAGCGACTCTGAAACTCAGAGTCGCTGTGCGTTCACCTTTCGGGGTCGCATGTCTTTCCGACGTCCTCACTCGGTGTGGGAAGCCCAGCTGCCCACACCTTGAGCCGCTCCCTCACCTCTCTGAGGTCTCTCACACGTAAGGACTTGGGAGGGATCACCATCACTTCATCGTACGCGACTTCGATCGATCCTTCCTCGGACGACCTGGCGCGCGACTTCAGTCCGTACTCGCAGTTCATGGTTCCGAGGGCCGTACTGCATCGACGTTCGAACTCCTGACGGCTCATCCTTCCTAGCGGGACCACACACAGTAGCGGCTCCAATAGGACGTGGGAAAAGGAGATGGTGAGTGAGGTCTGGGTAGCCGGAATGCTAGCCAGTGAGGACTGCTCAGCCTGCGCCATCAATTGCGTACCTCGGTTGAAGGGTGAAAAGTAGTCTTTCGCCATTATTACCTCACATATACAAGTTGTCAATAGGTACGCTCTGAGTACTATAAGACCTATGCCAGAACTGCCAGAAGTACAAACCACGGTGGATGGACTCAATAGGACGGTCAAAGGCCGGACAATTGTAGGTGTGTGGACCGGGTATAAAAGTACCCACACCATGCACCGCGGGAGCATCAAGGAACCGGCATTTTTTAAAGAATTCAAGAAAAAAGTGATCGGCCAAAAGATCCTCAAAGCCGAGCGCCGGGCCAAAAATATTCTCATCTCTCTTTCTGGAGGACACACGATCCTCGTACACATGAAGATGACTGGGCATTTCGTCTACGATCCAAAACCTGGATACCCTTTTGTCCACCTTTCGTTTGATCTTGATAATGGCAAGAAGCTGGCTTTCTCCGATATGCGCAAATTCGCCAAGGTCACCATTTTTGATACCCGAGATCTCAAAACCTCCCCTCACCTCTCTCACCTCGGTCCCGAACCTCTTGATCCAAAGTTCACCTACCTACCGTTCAAAGAACGGCTGCTCAGGCGCCCGCGAGGCAAGGCAAAGCAAGTGCTCCTGGATCAAATGATCATCGCAGGGATTGGAAACATCTATTCAGATGAGATCCTGTGGCTCGCGGGAGTACACCCCTTGTCTCTGATAGAGAAGATCCCTGAAAAAAATATGAAACTGATGTTTGAAGCTATGAAAGACACTCTCCTGAAGGGCATCGACTTTGGCGGCGACTCGACCTCAGACTACAGAAATATCTACGGCGAGCGAGGAAAGTTCCAAGCTACTCACAATGCGTATCAAATGAACAAAAAGAAATGCAAGAAGCGCGGATGCCCAGGCACGCTGGAGCGCATCGTCGTAGGAGGCAGATCGGCCCACTTTTGCCCGGTCCACCAGAAACTATTTAAGTAATTCAAAAAGGGCGATACCGGTAGATACAGAGACGTTCATTGATTCTTTCTTTCCTTGCATCTGGATCTCAAGGATCTGGTCGCACTTTTTGAGCGCATCAGAAGATACTCCTTCAACCTCATTACCCACAATAAGTGCAAACATATCCGCAGATCGATAGGAAGAAAGATCTTTTGAATCTTCATGCTGTTCGAGGGCGAGGATCTTAAAATTTTGATCCTTTAGTTCCTTGATAACCGGCAGTATCTCCTTTTGATATTCCCACTCGACGAGTTCTTCGGCGCCGAGGGCCACCTTCGCGAAGTCCGCTCGTTTGTTCTGAAATCGATCCAGAGGAGCCGGAGTCGTCCCAATCAAATAGATCTTTGAGACACCGAGACATTCGGCGGTTCGAAAGATCGAAGCGGTGTTCTCGACCGATCGTATATTATCCAAAATGAGCACTCCCGTTTTCATACGGCCATGCTATCATAGGCGCATGCTTAACACATTCCCCGAGCTTCTCACTTATTCACAAATGGCGCCTTTCATCCTCCGCGTTGTGATCGGGCTCATTTTCCTCGACCTCGGGCTTCTCAAATTCAAAGCAGAAAAATCTCGCTGGATCGCCTCTCTCCAGGCTTTGGGTATCGGTTCTCCGGAGATCTTTGTCTCACTTCTTGGAGCTCTTGAGATCATCGGCGGCATCATGCTCATCATCGGTATCTATACCCAAGTCGCAGCACTCGGATTCATCATTCTCACGGGCCTTGAGATCTATATCGAATATAAAGAAGCAGCACTTCTTAAGCGAAACATCGTGTTCTATGTCCTCCTGTGTTCGATCGCCCTCTCTCTCCTTCTCACTGGCGCAGGCGCCTTCGCTTTCGACATTCCTCTATAAACTACTCGTGTGAATTTGGGCCAAGGATATATTCAAGTCTGTATTTATCATTGCGATTGAATACTTTAAAGATCCTGAGGTCCAGGTCTTTGCCATCTAAAGTTTTTATATTTGTTCTCATGACGGCTTGAGGGTCTTTGCCGGACAAAGGTTTGCCCATGGTGCCGTGTTGCAGGTCTTCTCTGCTTATAATTCTCGTCATCCCCATTTCAATAGCAGAAACACTTTTTCTTTCAAAGACTCCCCGTTCCTTCATCAAATCAGCCAGGTCTTCTTCGCTTTCAAAACTAGTATCTTTTAAATACGCGTATAATTCATCAACGTCTAAATCCGCGGATTCATAGCGATGACCGTGGCCATCTCCTTCTGGAGGCAATATTGGTTCTTCGAAGTTATGCATGTGCGCCCGATAGGAATCGAACCTATGACCATCTCCTTAAAAGGGAGCTGCTCTACCGACTGAGCTACGGGCGCAAAATAACTAGCAAAATATACCTTAGGAATGCCAGTTTGTCGAAGACTACAGAGAGAGCAATGTTCTCTCGAGCAAGGCTTCGATCTCTACTTCCCCTCGGCGGGCTTTGTGATATCCGACCACCAAAGATTCCGAAATTGATTCAAGCTCTCCTTCTTTAAAGTTCCTAAGGCCTGCCTGCAGTTTTTTGTAGACAAAGGGATTGAGGTCCGCCTCTGCCGCACTATTCGTACGCTTGGCAAGCATAAGATTTTTAAAATGGCGTGCAGTGGCCCAGAACAGCTGTTCTGAGACGAGGCCCGAGGCAAGCTCTCGATGAAATTGGATCCAAGCCTCCTTTTTATTGCGAGCAGTGATCGCATCAGTAAAGGCAAAGTCGGGAAAGAATTTTCCCTTCTTTCCCACCGGAGCCTTTTCCTCCTCGGCTTCGGCAAAGCTTTTGTCGACCACTTCGGCGAATAGATTTTTGTGATAAAACTCTTCGTCCATATAGTTATATATCTCCCCAATTAGAGGCAATACTGCCTTCAGCAATGATCGGCACACCAAGCGCCTTGTCTTCTGGGATCACCTCCTCCATTATTTTTTTAAATTCCACAAGCGCATCATCCGCGATCTCTTTCTTCACTTCATACACGATCTCATCGTGCACATTGAGCACGGGGAAAGCTTCTAGCTCCCATCCTTTTGTATAGATCAGATCGTCGATCCTCTTCATGGCGATCTTCACTATATCTGCCTCTGTGCCTTGGATCGGCGCGTTGATGGCCATGCGTTCGGCGGCGGCCCGAATAAATGGCAGTGGAGATTTAAGACCGGCAAAATAACGTCTCCGCCCGAACATCGTTTCTGTATACCCTTTTCTTTCTGCATCAGCCTTCACCTGATCGAGATACGCGGCGAGCTCGATGAATGTGGCAAAGTAGTTGTTATAAAATTCTTGGGCTTCTTGCCTATCAGTTTTGAGGTTGGCCTTGAGAGCATTGACCCCCATCCCAAAGAGCACACCGAAGTTGATGGTCTTCGCTTTAGTCCTCATGGCCTTGTCCACTTCATCGGCCTGAACATTAAAGACTCGCATGGCGACGCCTGTGTGGACGTCCTCTCCTTTTTTAAAGATATCAATAAGTTTTTTATCTTGTGAAAGGATGGCCGCAATGCGCAGCTCGATCTGTGAATAATCAAGAGAGAGGAGCACAAAACCGTCAGGTGCAATGAAGGCATGTCTGATCGCCCGGCCAAGCGGAGTTTTGATCGGGATATTCTGCAAGTTCGGATCATTTGAAGCCATGCGACCTGTCGTCGTCCCCTCTTGGGTGAAGGTCGAGTGAAGACGTGATTCCGGATCAAGCTGTGTAGGGATCGTGTCTATATATGTGCCCAAGAGTTTTGAAAGTTCTCGATAATCGAGAATGCAATTAATGATCGGGTGCTTATCCTTCAATTTCTCAAGCTCGGACTCTTTGGTCGAGAACCCGCCAGTCGCGGTTTTCTTTTGTCTTTTCTCCCCAAGTTCAAGTTTTCCAAAGAGTATGTCTCCGAGCTGTTTCGGAGAGTTGATGTTGAATTCCTCGCCTGCATGTTTCCAGATCTCTGCCTCGAGGCGTGAGAGTTCTTTGTGATAGGTAGTGGAAAGCTTCTTGAGTTCGTCCTTGTCCACCACCACTCCCCGCGCATTCATGCGCTCGGTCACTTTCATAAGAGGCTTCTCGATCTCCTCATACACAGATCTGACATGT
Source organism: Patescibacteria group bacterium (assembly GCA_040389345.1). GTDB lineage: Bacteria > Patescibacteriota > Minisyncoccia > Phycocordibacterales > Zambryskibacteraceae > JAIFWN01. The sequence goes on along the minus strand of JAZKAE010000003.1, from coordinate 35,095 downwards.
CGTTTATCAAGCTCTGCTTCCAAAACTTTCTTCGCTTCGATCTTATCTTCGGTCTTCGTAAAGGTGAATACATCATCAAGGGTCGGCAGAGTGAAGTTTGAATCGACCACCCACAGCATGAGAATAAGTTCTTTGTCTCCTTGATCAAGCGCTTCAAAAGCCTCGGCCTTTTTCTCTTTGATCTTTTTCACAGAGAGAGGTTTGGTTTTTTCTTTCGGTGTATTTGAAACTATATGTTTGATCCGCTCGCCCATCGTTCGAAACTCGAGGTTCTTAAACAACTCAAGCAAGGTCTCCATGACCAAAGTTTCTTTCCACGGCAGAGGCAGGGTGAAGTTGATCGGCGCATCCCTTCTGATAGTAGCTAAAGTTTTTGAAAAGAGAGCTTCTTCTTCGTTCTCTATGAGCAGATCTCGTATGCGCTCCGTGATCCCTGCTTTTTTGTATTCATCCTGCTTTTTGAGCGCTTTGTAGATCTTCTCGATCGTGCCAAACGTGGTGATGAGCGAGGTCGCTGTCTTCTCCCCGATCCCTTTTACCCCGATGATGTTGTCTGACGGGTCGCCGCGAAGACCCTTGAAGTCCGGAAGGAGCAAGGGTCCGAACCCGAACCTTTCTAAGACAGCTTTCTCGTCGTAGAGGATCGTATCCTTGATACCTTTTTTGAGCGTGTAAACGCGCACCTTTTCTTTATCCACGAGCTGCAAAGTATCCATGTCTCCAGAGGCGATGATGATCTCAGTTCCTTTGTCCTTTTTTAGGTCTTCAACGATCGTCCCCAGGATGTCATCGGCCTCAAACCCCGGACACGAGTAAATAGGGATGCCCCACGCCTTAAATATGTCTTTTGATCGTTCGAGCTGGAGGATCAGGTTTGGATCGAGCGCTCGGCGTGTGCCCTTATATTCTTCGTACGCCTCGTGTCTGTGTGTTTTCTCCGGAAGGTCGTAGCAGGCGACGATGTAGTCGGGCGAGAGCTCTTCGATGATCTTTGTGAGCATGGTCACCACGCCAAACAACGCCCCGGTCGGCTCCCCTTGAGAGGTGGCAAAGTCCGGAAGCGCGTGATACGCACGATGGATGATCGCATGAGCGTCGAGGAGGACGAGGCGCTTTTTATCTGTATTAACTTTCATGTATATCTATCTCCCTCGTCGTCTCATCGATGAAGGTAAAGGAGATCCTGAGGGCGTCATCCGGCATGATATCACGGACCTTGTCTGCCCATTCAACGAGGATGAGGTTGTCCGGCCGAGAGATGATCTCGTTCCAGCCGAGGTGAAGAAGCTCTTCAGGCTTATCGAGCCGGTAGGCATCAATGTGGACGAGGTGTTTCCACGGCTTGTCGTAGAGCTCATAGATCTTCTCGATGAGGAAGGTCGGGCTCTGGATCCCCTCTCTTACCCCGAGCGCTTCGCCGACGAGCTGAGAAAATGTGGTCTTGCCTGATCCAAGGTCGCCTTCGAGAGCCACCACGATCGCATCCTCTTCTTGAGAGAGCGATTCGACAAAGGTCTTCGCAAAACTCTTTGTGTCTTCAACGCTTTTGGATACGTACTTCATATATATGTGCATTATATCACTACAGGTTTGTAGACGTATAAAAGTATGAAAAAACTCCGACCGAGGTCGGAGTTGCCCAAGAAAGGGCCGAATGTACTTACCAGGCGGGACCAGGACGACCCCAAGCTGGGTTTACCACCCCGCGTGCTTGCGGGATGACATTCCACGCCGGACCACCCGCGCCCCAGGCGTTGTTACCGCCCGTACCACCATCCGATAGCGAACGGCATGACTGGCTCTCGGATGAGAACGTCCAGGTGTAGCCGTTCGGGGTCGAGCTGGGCTGCGGCGCGGTGATGCTGTACGTCCCCGAATAATTCGGCTGGTACACATCGACGCGAAACGTCTCCCACCACGAGCCGACCGGTTGGTGGGAACCGAGGGAGAACGCGTAGGCGTTCAAGCGCTGGTTCTGCGGATTCTTGTCGAGCTGGATCGTCTTGGGGCCCTCGCCGTACGTGAGGCTCACCAGCCGCTCCCCGTTCGCGTGATACACGTCGACGCGGGTGTTCGGGCATGAATTGAAGGTGGTGACCGTGGGGATCACCCTCGAAGACGCGCACGCGGTCGTAAGGACAAAGCACAGCATGAGAAGGTACCGCACGTTCCACCTCCTGGTGGGTTGATTGTTCTAGTAGGTATTATACACCCAAATTAACCATATGTCAATAGAACCTATAGAGAAGAAATAGCCCTCAACTAGGCCTTGTGGATGAGAATAGGATACAATATACGCATGATCGAATTCGATGAAGAGAAGTCAAACGAACGGACAGATATGCTCAAACGGCAAGAAGAGGAGAACCTCGCTTCCATCCTTTCTACAAAGCATGGTGTTCCCTACCTCGACCTCTCAGCTCATCCGATAAACATCGATGCTCTGCGCATTATCAAAGAAGAAGACGCTCGCTCAAATGAAGTGGCGGTGTTCAACGTCACAGACAAGAAACTTGATGTGGCGGTTCTCTCTCCAGTGAGCGACAAGACTCACGCTGTGGTGGCAGACCTCGAATCCCGCGGCTACGTCCCTACTATCTACATGGTCTCTCATGCCTCTCTTCAAAAAGTCTGGGACAGATATAAGGACCTCTCTTATTCGTTTGAAACCAACTCTGGGGCGCTCGATATCTCAAACCAAGAGATCCTCGATATCATAAAAAAAGTTACGACGCTCGCAGACATCGAGAAGCTCATCACTGATGTGCTCTCCATGAAGAAGGCGTATCGCATTTCAAAGATCCTGGAGATCATCCTCGCTGGAGGCGTGGCGCTCAAAGCCTCGGATATCCACCTTGAGCCCGAAGAAACGAGTGTTCGCCTACGATTCAGACTCGACGGCGTGCTTACAGACATTCTCCATTTCGACAAGGATACTTTCGAGCTCCTCCTTTCTCGCATCAAGCTCGTTTCAAACTTGAAGCTCAACACCAAAGGCAAAGCTCAGGACGGACGATTCTCGATCCGCCTCGGCGATGAGGACATCGAAGTGAGAACTTCGCTCTTGCCCGGTCCAAACGATGAATCAGTAGTGCTCCGCGTACTCACCCCTGAAGCGATCTCAGCCCCTCTTGAGAGCTTGGGCATCCACCCTCGACTGCTTGAAGTGCTCATGAAGGAGATTTCAAAGCCAAACGGCATGATCCTCACCACAGGACCCACCGGATCAGGCAAGACCACCACCCTCTACGCATTCCTCAGAAAGATCTATTCGCCGGACATCAAAGTGATCACGATCGAGAACCCGATCGAATATCACTTGGGTGGCATCGTGCAAACCCAAACGGATCCGGACGGAGACTATACGTTCGCCGAAGGACTCCGTTCTGCCCTTCGCCAAGACCCTGATGTGATCATGGTCGGAGAGATCAGAGACAACGAAACCGCCGAAGTCGCGGTGAATGCAGCTCTTACTGGACACCTCGTGCTCTCTACGCTCCACACGAACACAGCAGCGGGTTCATTCCCCCGCTTGATCGACCTCGGCGTAAACCCAAAGATCATCTCAAGTGCACTCAATGTATCGATCGCCCAGAGATTGGTTCGAAAGCTCTGTGACAAGTGTAAGAAAGAAGTCGCTCTGACAGACAAGCAAAAAGGAATTGTCGAAGAGGCTCTCGCCGGCATCACCGATCCTACATATCTTGAAGGAATTCAGAGAGACAAAGCGTATGAACCTGTCGGATGTACTGAGTGCCACAATCTTGGATTCAAAGGTCGAGTAGGAGTCTATGAAGCGATACTCATCGACGCAAATATAGAAAAGGCGGTCATCAACAATCCATCTGAACGAGACATTGAGACCGCGGCCAAGCCTCAAAATCTCCTTACCTTGGCCCAAGATGGTGTTCTCAAGGTTCTCAAAGGCGAAACATCGCTCACTGAGCTCGGCCGCGTACTCGACCTTTCGAGTCTGGAATAAAACACAGGTTTGAAAGACGCGCAAAAGGCTGTCTTAGAAAAAAGAACCCTTGTGAGGGCTCTTTTTTCATGGATAATGAGGGAGAGATTCACCCCATCTCTGGGGCCGAGCTCCAAGGCATAAATCTCCAAGCAACACTTTTAACCCGGAAGCTAAAAGGTAAACGAAACTTTCTAGGATGGAGTCAGCAAGCGCAAGCGCGAACCAAAACGTCCTCAAAGAATCGCTCGAAGTGCCAGTAAAGGCAGTTGTTGCTTAGAGATTTATGATTTGGAGAACGTTTTGGATAAAAATTGCCCGTTTCCGGGCGGTTCCTATCACTGCCAGTATCCTAGCATATAATACTTTTTATGTCAAGTAACTCAGCAGATATATCAGATATAGAGAGTGAGCCTTTTGAGACTACTGTTCTCGGTGAGGAACTCCGTCCTTCTCGCTGGGAAGATTATGTGGGCCAAGAAACGATCAAGGAGAACCTCCGCATTCTCCTTAGAGCGGCTTCAGAGCGCGGCACTCCGCCTGAACACATCCTCTTTTATGGACCTCCGGGACTTGGCAAGACCACCCTCGCGCATTTGATCGCAAAGGAGACCGCGAGATCCATGAAGATCACCTCTGGTCCTGCAATCGAGAAAGTTGGCGACCTCGCCTCCATTCTCACTAATCTCGCTCCTGGCGACATCCTTTTTGTCGATGAGATCCATCGTTTGAATAAATCCATCGAGGAAGTACTTTACCCTGCCATGGAGTCCGGGGTCCTCGATATCATTATCGGCAAGGGTCCGAGCGCGCGCACTATCCAACTCGAATTGCCACCCTTCACACTCCTGGCTGCCACTACCCGCCTCTCCATGGTGTCTTCCCCTCTTCGCTCGCGCTTCTCGGGCGGACTCTTCAGGCTTGAGTTCTATACGCACGAAGAGATAGAACGGATCATCAAACGATCCGCAAAGATCCTCGGCGTCACTTCAGACGGATCAGCAGAGAAAGAAATATCAAAGCGCTCGCGCTTCACTCCTCGTACCGCCAACTACTTTTTGAAACGTGCCCGCGACTATGCGCAAGTGCACAAGAAAGATTTGGATAAAGAAACTGTCGAACAAGCCTTGAAACTTTTAGGCATTGATGAAGTAGGGCTCACACCTTCAGACCGCACTCTTCTTGAAACCATCGCCACAAAATTTGGAGGTGGCCCGGTCGGGCTTGGTACGATCGCCGCAGCTCTCTCAGAAGAAGAAGGAACGGTCGAAGAATTCAATGAACCATATCTCATCCAAATGGGATTCATCGAGCGCACTCCCCGCGGACGATGTCTGACCCCAAAAGCCTATGAGCACCTTGGCCTCCCTGTGCCAAAGAATTTACAAGATAAATTGCTCTAAGATGTCAGGTCACAATAAATGGTCAAAGATAAAAAGGCAGAAGGGCGCAACTGATGCCGCGAAGTCAAAGATGTTCGGCAAGTTCGCCAAGTTGATCGCCACTGCGTCCAAGGAAGCTAAAGGAGACACCTCATCCCCAACTCTCAGGGCAGCTATTGAAAAGGCTCGTGAGTTCAACATGCCAAGCGACAACATCGATCGCGCCGTGAAGAAAGGCGTAGGCGGTGATGCAGAAAGCTTTGAAGCCATCACCTACGAAGCCTATGGCCCCGGCGGATCGGCCCTCATCATTGAAGCACTCACCACGAACAGAAACAAAGCAGCTCAGGAGGTAAAGTTCATCCTCTCAGAGAACGGATGCTCACTGGCCGCCCAAGGATCAGCTGCGTGGGCGTTCACAAAAGAGAATGGGGAGTGGGCACCGACCATGACCGTTCCCCTTTCCTCGGAGGATGAGGCAGCGCTTGAAAAACTTATAAACGATCTTGAGGAAAATGATGAAGTCCAAAGCGTCTTTACCAACGCAGAATAGTGTTCTTGCGATCGATCCGGGTTTTGACCGTGCCGGCATCGCCGTCCTCATAAAAGAAAACTCCAAAGAAAAAGTATTGTATTCGGATTGTATTGTTACTAACAGAAAGCACACCCAGGAGATACGGCTTCTCCAGATCGGCGAAGAAGTGGCCAAGGCGATCAAAGCATACAAACCTTCTCATCTTGCACTCGAGAAGCTTTTCTTCAGTCAAAATGTCACCACGGGCATACGAGTGGCTGAAGCGCGCGGGGTTATTTTGTACGAAGCGGGACGAGCCGGTCTTTCCGTATTTGAATATACTCCCCAAGAAATAAAGGCTGCGGTGACCGGCTACGGCAAGGCAAGCAAGGGCGATATGGAGCGAATGGTGGGGAAACTTGTGACCCTTGACCACACCCCACAGCACGATGATGAGATAGATGCGATCGCTGTGGGTATAACTCACCTTGCCACACATAAAGGTATCTGATACAACTATACACGTTTACTCATATCACAATATATTCACGATGTTAGACGACGAAATAAAGAAGGATGATCTCATGATGGACGGAGACCTCGATGACGGCCTCCTCAGTGCAGACAAACTTATCGACGAAGAACTTGCTCCTCTAGGGAAAAAGAAGGCTCTCGGAGAGGATGACGATGATGATGACGTCATCGATGTAGATGACGAGGAAGAAGGCCTCGACATAGACGAAGAGCTCGAAGAATTAGAAAGCTAAAACAAAACCCCGGGATCCCGGGGTTTTGTTTATTCTTCGATCTTGAGGAACCTTCGCTTCCCTATCTTGTACGTTCCTGGTTCTGAAAGAGCATCAGGAGAAGACACGCCGTTTCCGCTGTCTGTGTTTGTGATCGCTCCTTCCTCTATGAGCCTGCGTCCTTCAGATTTGGATTCAATAGCTCCCGCTTCAAGCAGAGTGTCGAGAAGTTTTGTCTCGACTTTTGCCTTCACGCTGGGCACATCGCTTGGTACTCCCTTGTTCGAGAATGTTTCAATGAAATTTTTCTCGGCTTCCTCTGCCGCCTCTTCTGTGTGATACATGCGTACAATTTCTCGAGCAAGCTTCATCTTTACATCCTTGGGATGAAGGCTCTGGTCTTCAAGGCCAGCCGAGACCTCTCTAACCTCTTTCATTGGGATGCGTGTACAGATCTCAAAGTATCGGACGATCTCTGAATCAACTAAGCTCATGACTTTGCCGTACATATCAGAAGGCTCGGCGTTCAAATTGATAGTATTGCCCCAGCTTGAGCTCATCTTGCGGCCATCGAGCCCTTCGATAAGCGGGGTCATGATGATGTTCTGAGGCACTTGGCCGTATTCCGCCTGCATCGTGCGACCTGCGAGGAGATTGAAGCGTTGATCTGTGCCTCCAAGCTCGATGTCGGCTTTCACCGCCACACTATCGTACCCCTGCATCAAGGGATAGAGCACCTCGCGCAGTGATACGCGCTTGCCTGCATCCATTCGCTTCTTAATGTTGTCTCGAGCGATGAAATCAGCGACAGAGAAAAGATCCGCTTGCTTGCCGATGTCTTTATAGGTGAGGCCCGAAAGCCACGAGCTGTTGTAATGAAGTTCAGCCTTAGAAAGGTCGATGATCTTCCCTATCTGCTCAAAATAGGTCTTCTTGTTCTCCTCGATCACTTCTTCTGAGAGCATCGGTCGCTCAGAGTCCTTGTCTGAGGTGTCGCCGATGAGTCCAGTAAAGTCCCCGACAATAAGCACAACTTTGTGTCCGAGCTTCTGAAAATCCCTGAGCTTCAACAGAGTTACGGCTCGGCCGATATGGAGGTCGGGCGAGGTCGGATCGATCCCAAGTTTAATACGAAGTTCTCCTCCGGCTGCAAGTTTATCCTCGATATCTTTTTTGCCTATGATCTCGGCCACGGAACGAGAAAGCACATCTGTTACGTCTATATCATTCATAGAGACAATGTAGCATGCTAGAATGCCATTATGAAAGAGCGCCGCAAGGACAATAGGAAGAGAAATCGGGTATTGCTGGCCTTTTCGGGCCTTTTGTTCCTTTTGGGACTAATGTTCCTGTGGGTAGCCTCCTTGCGTATCCCCGACCTCTCCGACTTGGGTGAACGCAAGGTGATCCAGTCGACCAAGATCTACGACCGTACCGGCCAGGTCCTCCTCTATGACATGTCCTCAGATGTGAGGCGCACGGTCGTTCCTTTTGATTCTATTTCTCCAAATATCAAGAAGGCCACGCTCGCCATCGAGGACAAAGACTTTTATAACCACGGCGGGGTCAAGGTCTCATCCTTTCTTCGAGCTGTCCTCGTAAACCTCACCACCCTTTCCTACACCCAAGGAGGTTCAACCATCACCCAACAGGTGGTGAAGAACACTATTTTAAACGGCGACAAGACCCCTACTCGAAAGATAAAGGAATGGATCCTCGCAGAAAAGCTCGACAAGGCCCTGCCGAAAGATCAGATCTTGAACTTGTACTTGAACGAGAGTCCATACGGAGGAGCCATCTACGGAGTGGAGGAGGCCTCCCTATCCTACTTTGGCAAGGAATCCAAGAACGTCACGCTTTCTGAGGCGGCCTATCTGGCGGCCATGACCAAAGCCCCCACCTATTACTCTCCGTACGGGCTTCATAAGGACAAGCTAGAGGAGAGAAAGAACTTGGTCTTGAGCGAGATGCTTCAGAACAATTTCATCACACAGGCTGAATATGATGGTGCGATAAAGGAGCAAGTGACGTTCAGTCCAAAGGCAAACAATGGAGGACTTAGAGCTCCCCATTTTGTGTTCTTCGTGATGGATTATCTGGCGAAGAAGTATGGAGAGGAGACGTTCTCGCAAGGCGGCATGAAGATCATCACGAGTCTCGATTATGATATCCAAGCCAAAGCCGAGGCTATCGCCAAAAAATACGGCGAAACGAACCAAAATAACTTTAATGCGGACAACAATGCGTTCGTGGTGATCGACCCAAAGACTGGAGGGATACTTGCAATGACCGGCTCACGTGATTATTTTGATGATTCGATAAATGGAAACTTCAACGTGGCTACGGCTCACCGACAGCCAGGATCGACGTTCAAGCCGTTCGTCTATGCGGGAATGTTTAACAAAGGATATACGCCGGACACGATTCTCTTTGATGTCCCTACCCAATTCTCAGTAAACTGTGCGCAGGATAATTTTACTTCGGACAACGGCTGCTATTCTCCAGGGAACTTTGATGGCAAGTTCAGAGGACCAATGAGAATTCGTGAAGCGCTCGCTCTCTCTATCAACGTTCCCGCAGTTAAAGGCCTTTATTTGAACGGTATTCAGAATTCTTTGGATCTTGCGAAATCCATGGGCATCGAAGACCTTGGTGATCCAAAACAATACGGACTCACACTCGTCCTCGGAGGTGGAGAAGTTACTCCGCTTGACCTGACAAGCGCTTATTCTGTATTTGCAAACGATGGAGTGCGCAACCCTTATAATCCGGTGCTCAAGATCCAGGACGGAAGCGGCAAGGTCATTGAGGAGTTCACTCCTTCCCCAAGCGAGGTGCTACCAGCAGATACCGCCCGAAAGATCTCAGACATCTTGTCTGACAACAACGCCAGAAGTGCTGAATACGGACTTTCAAGCCCTCTCAACATCACAGGCAGACAAGTAGCAGTAAAGACAGGTACGACGAACAATTCGCGCGATGCCTGGATCATGGGATATACACCAAATCTGGTTATCGGAGCCTGGGTCGGCAACAACGACAACACGCCGATGGTAAAGAAGATCGCAGGATTCATCGTTGCTCCTATGTGGAGAGAGTTGATGGATGCCACTCTCCCATCTTTCCCTGTTGAAAACTTCCCTTCTCCCACTCCGACCGACCAAACACTGAAACCTGTGCTCCGTGGAGTATGGCAGGGTGGAACAACCCAAGTCTATGATCCCCTGACTGGTTCGATCTCTGCGGTTCCGTCTGGAGAGGCCCACGATATCCTCTATTATGTCGACAAGAATGATCCTTTGGGACCCGCTCCATCAAACCCGGGTACAGATCCAGAATTCAAGAACTGGGAATACGGCGTGCAGCGCTGGATGTCGACCAGTGGATACTCGGCACCTCAACCTCAGATCAATCAACCTGTCCTCACAAACCCTCTTAATCCAGGAGGCACTCAGATCATCATTCCACCGGAAGGACAAACGCTTCAAGGGGCGGCCCAGGGTACTACCCCTACTCAGTAGTCATCTATACAATATTTTGTTCACAGGAAGGCCTTTTTGAGCCTTTAGGGCCTCGAGTATTCTCTCTTCTTTAAGCCGCAGAGCAGTATGTTTGCCAGGGGTCGAGGCGACAATAAGGGTTCCTTCTTTTATCGAAATTTCCTCAAGGGATAACTCTATGCCTGTAAGATTTTTTATACTATCTCTCACGGCTTCTCGAGAACCAGTATCAACGCCAAGAGACTTGAGGAACCTTCCAAGGAACGAGGAAAGGTCTTTCATTAGGATCTGTTCATCGGCATGACGATGTACATAAAGCTCTTATCCCCTACTCCTTCCAAAAGGATAGGACGGGCTTGTCCGTTGAACTTGATGTTGATCGTGTCAGAAGGGATCGACTGAAAGCAGTCGGTAAAATATTTATGATTCACATTGATCTCAAGATCTTCTCCTTCGATCGCCGCTGGCAGGGCATATTTATTCTCCCCTACACTTGAGTTCTTGGATTCGATCTCGAAGGTTTTTTGTTTAGGAGAAAGAGAGAGATGGAGTTGATTAAAAGTGTCAGAGAAGATCAGAGCCGTCTTTAGTGAGGTCGCAAGGTCTTGTTTGAGCACGACGGCTTTGGAGGTCGTCTCTTTAGGGATGATCTGTTTATAATCAGGAAACACTCCGTCGATGATCCGAGAGGTGAGATATACTCCACCTCCTTCAAAAGCTGCCATGTTGTCTTTAATGGAGACAGAAAGATCATCGTCGATAGCATCAAATATCCTCACGATCTCGCTTGCGTTCTTCTGAGGGATGAGGATGTATTTAAAGTGAGGAATATTCTTCACTTTGATCCTCTTTTCAGCCAAGCGAAATGAGTCAGTGGCCGCAAATACCAATTCATTCCCCTCATATGCCACACATACAGAAGAAAGTTCGGGCTTCATACTACCTTGTGCAGCAGCGTAGACCACTGACCTGAGGCCTAATACAAGATCCTTTGCTGGCATAGAGAATCCTTCGTCGTCCTTGATCTGTGGAATGATAGGAAAATCCTCTGTGGGAAGAGTTTTTATGAGGGCTTCAGTGCTTCCGGTCTTTACTTTGAGCACCTGCCCTTCCAAAGAAAGAGTGATAGTTTTCTCTTTGGGTAGAGAGTTTAGTAGCTGGGAGAGGATCTGGGCTGGAACAACAGCTTCCCCTTCTTCCAAAATTTTTGCGGAGACAGAGGTGGCGAGACCAAGGTCAAGATTTGTAGCACGAATAGAAAGGGAATTCCCCTCGGTCTTTAGATAGAGTCCTGCAAGGACCGGAAGGGTTGGATTTTTTCCTGCTATCTTTTCAGCCTTGCTGACTGAATCTGATAACTTCTCCTTAATGCATTCTATTTTCATATATAAATACTTATTAATACTATTAGGGATGTGGATATGGGGATAAATATTTTTATGACTCAACAAGGCCCTCGATCTCCTTTTATATAGAACTTGAAATGGGGATAGAGGCTAAGATCGGGGTGTAGGTTTTTACTCCTTCCTTAATTATCCCCTTTTCTCCTTCATTTGTCCGCTCTTGTCCCCTGTTTTATCCCCCGGCAAAACCTATATAACTCATCCACTTATCCCCAGAGTTTTACACAGCCAAGAGGTTTCTGATCTGATTTATCTCCTGAGAGAGAGTAGGATCTTCCTTCAGATCCACCTTTATCTTCTCGCATGAGTGGATGACGGTGGTATGGTCTCTTCCTCCAAGTTTCTGGCCGATCGACGGATATGAGATGTTAAAGTCCTCTCTGAGAAGATACATGATCACCTGGCGGGGCTTGATCACCTCCTTTCTTCTCGTCTTCTCATAGATACTCTCTTCTTCGATCGAATAGAAATCCGAAACGATCTTCACAATATCTTTTATGGCTATGGATCTTTTTGGCTTAGCATTGTTCTTTACGAATCCTCTGGCGTCGGTGATGGTGATCTCTCGGCCCTTAAGCTGTGCTTGGATCGCAAGAGTGTTGATGACCCCCTCAAGGTCTCTAATGTTTCCGTTTAGGGCGTGGGCTAGATAATTTATAACATCCTCAGGAAGGACAAGGCCTTGGTTCTTGGCCTTGGCGCTTAGGATGGCAGTGCGGGACTCCTCATCCGGAGGAGGGATGTCGACTATCATGCCTGCAGAGAAGCGAGAACGGAGCCTTTCCTCGAGTCCTGGGATGAAATGGGGGTGCATATCAGAGGAGAAGATGATCTGTTTGTTGTTGTCGTAGAGGGTGTTGAATAGATGGAAGAGCTCTTCTTGGAACTTCTGCTTATCTGAGAAGAATTGAATGTCGTCCATGATAAGGACATCGTATTTTCGATATTTTTCTTTGAAAACACTCATCTTTTGGTTTTGAAGCGCACTCATACAATCCTGGCCGAACTTCTCTGAGGTCATATAAAATACCTTTTTGCCCGGATTCATGGTCTTTGTGTAGTTCCCCACTGCCTGGATAAGGTGGGTTTTCCCGTGACCTGTTGATCCGTAGATAAAGAGAGGGTTGTACATGAGACCCGGAGACTTGATGACCGCCTGAGCTGCGGCGTGTGCCAGTTCATTGAATGGGCCAATGACAAAGGTCTCGAACGTATAGCGCGGATTCAAGTTGTCATCCTTGTTTACGATCACCTCAGGGAGAGGAAGTTCTTTCATCCCGAGTCCTGACATATCCTTGTTCTCTCTTCTTCTTGATTCCTCTTTGTTTACGACATATTCGACGGCGTGGATGTTCGGGTCGGTCGCTCGCAGTGATTTGAGGATGGTATGGTGATACTTTTGGACCAACCACTCCTTTACGAAGGCGTTAGGCACAGAAAGGACGATGACCCCATCAACTTCCTTCACAATTCGCGTGTCTTTGAACCAAGTGGTAAAGTTCGCTTTCGAAACAGCAAGCTCGATCTCAGTGAGGACACTTTGCCAAAGTCTTGCGTAGTCCATATATGTGAACGTAGTATATCGGTCGAGAGTTTTAAGAGAAACTTGTTAAAGGGCGTAAAACTGTTTATAATGTGTGAATAAGTCATTAGAGAGGTCAATGTCTACTACATACCAGCCAAAAAAGAGAAAGCGCGCCCGAGCCCACGGGTTTAGGAAGCGTGCCAAGACTACCGGAGGCCGAAGGACCGTCAAAGCTCGCCGCCGCAAGGGCCGAGCCAAGCTCACCGTCTAATCCATGCTCGCGAAACGCAGGAGAATCCCCAGAGAGCTCTTTTCTGAGCTCCTTGTTCGTTCGGAGTATCGCAATTCACCCCTTTTTACCCTCCGGTTCAAAAGAGGAGGTGAAAGTGCTCGGATAGGCGTCTCTGTCTCTAAAAAGGTCTCAAAAAAGGCAGTTATACGAAATCGCACTCGCCGAAGAGTGTATGCCTTGGTTTCTGGCTACATCGACCAGCTGCCAAGCGGAGCGTATCTCTTTGTGGCAAAAAGTGGATCAGAGCGTCTTAAAGGAGAGAGTCTGTCGTCCGAGCTCACCCTGCTTCTTACAAGTGTTTTGAATTAATTGTTTAATCAGGCCAAAAAAGATACAATCCTTAAATGTCTTCGCTCTACCACGCCATTATTTTCAATCCGCTTTACAACATCCTCATCTTTTTGTTCACGATATTCCCGTGGGCTGATGCGGGTATCGCTGTCATTCTCCTGACGATCCTTGTGAGACTCATCCTTTATCCCCTTTCAAAGAAGGCAGTGATCACTCAGGTGCGCATGCAAGAGATCAACCCTCGCATCAAAGAGATAAACGAAAGGTACAAGGACAACGCCGAAGAAAAGGCCAAAGCCACTCTCGCTCTCTATAAGGAGACGGGGGTCAATCCTTTCTCTGGAATACTTGTGCTTATCATCCAGCTTCCTATTATCTGGGCCTTGTATCGCATATTTCTCCAATCAGGGTTCCCAAAGATCGATTTTCCCCTTCTATACTCTTTTGTCCACGCGCCGGCAGTCATTAACCCCCTCTTTCTAGGGATCGACATCACTCAAAAGAGCGTTATCTTGGCACTCCTTGCGGCTGCGACGACGTTTATCCAGCTCAAGCTTGCGACAGCGCAGAATCCAACCACCTCTCAAGGTTCTTTCGGCGATGATCTGGCTCAAACCATGCAGAAGCAGATGAAATACTTCTTCCCCATCCTCGTGTTCTTTATCTCATATAAAATATCCGGCGTGATCGCGCTGTATTGGCTCACATCAAATATCTTTACCATAGGACAAGAGATGGTCGTTCGAAGAAAAATAGAAAAGCTAAAAGCTGCTTAGTTGAGCTTCAGTGTCCACACTGTCAGGTCGTTCTTGTTCATGAATACGAGATAATCCTCATCCGGCGAGAGCGTCGGGTTTTCTATGTCGATTTCGACATTCAGATCCTTCTTTGGGTCAACCAGTACGTCTGTAAATCCAGTCGCTGTGTTGAATCTCCAGATGCGGTCTGAGAAGTGGGTAGAACCTTGATACCAAGAGTCAGGCTCGCTTGCCCCTACCCCGCCGGTCGGTACCCCGCAGTACAGTGTGTCTGGCAGCTTCGTGCTCCAAGAGCATTTTTCAGAAAGGGTGCTTGGGACGATGTCTACTGCGGATTTGGTGGTAGTGTTCAGAGCCCTAAGCACAGCGCCTTCGGCGTCTCTATATGAATACGCGATGCGCTTATTGTCTTTGTTCGGGAGGACCACAAGAGCATCAAGCGGGCCGAGTATCTTTGTAAGTCCACCCTTGGCCCCTAATACATATGAGTATCCGAGTACTCCAGCACTTGCTTTAGTGGTGACAATGCCGCTTGGTGAGAGTCTCCAGTCGGTGAAGGCTGAGGTAAAGAGGGAGACTGGCTTATCGGCGCTAAAGGTTGAACGAATGATCGAACCAGTATCGTTTGTGGTGTATAAAAGCGTGTTGTCCGTGGCGACAGTTACCTCCCCTATTGCTCCCCGTAGAAGTGCTGAGCCGACGGTGTAAAGAGCTGCGGTCGAGGTTGCTTTTGGTGGAGTGAGAGTGAGGATCATGTTGTCTATCGTATCGCTTCCGTCCTTGATCGAGCGTACTACCGCGCCCGAAGCATCGCTTTTAAAGTACGCTTCATAGATCTTTGGCATGGTGTTGTTGGTCACCTGGATCTTTTCCAAGGTAGCAGGGTTCACATCATAAATATGTCCAGTGGCTCGATCGATATAGCGAACGTAGGTAAAACCTCCCTTGAGGAAGCTCACAAAACCACCGACAGGGACATCCGAGATGCGGAAAAGCTTGGCTGTTGGCTTGCCATTCTCACCCAAGGTAGGGTTTGACGATGTCTCCCCTCCTGGAGTGCCGGGAGAGAGGTTTCCTGATCCTGCCCCGAAAGGCAGCCCTCCGTTAACCGGGATCAATTCATCCGGAGTCGCTGATCGTGTATAGAAATACCATCCTACTGCTCCGAGGATGATGAGAAGAGCGACCGATATGGTGATGATGAGAGGTTTTTTATTCATTTAATTAAAGCAGACATGCCAATGTGGATCATTTCCAGCTATTTTTTCATTAACGTAGAGTCCGTTGCCTATTTGATATCGTTCGGGACCAGAGGCGAACTTAACACAATTATCTCCAGATTTATCTCCAGATTTTATCACCTCCCCTTCTGCTCGTATGTATTGGCTAACCGGTGTATACAAAGATATGTCCACCACCCGTCCTCCTGATTTATGAGCCGTTTTATTGGCTGTGGGACCGGTTAATTCGGTTGATCTATTTCCGTGAAGCCAATATTCAGTACCTCCTGTTATTTCAATTGAGCACTTACAATCTATCGCTAGCTGTGAAAGACCGGTTTGTACTGCTGTGCTTATACCCGCTACTGAGGTACAGTTCTGTTGGCCAATCGTGGCACAACCGGGTTGACCTGGATGATTAAAAGTAATCAACCCATTTGTGTTTTTTGCAAAGTTACTACGAACATTATTATCCGGTGGCCAGGACTTATTAGCGCTTGCTCCAGGAGGAATCCCTTGGCTTGCAGGTACATCATCGATGTCTCCTCCTGGGATATTTCCTATTCCTCCAACCGAAAGATCTGTGGCCTGAGTCGCCCCTTGATACTCGAGCTTCAGATTAAGTTCTACGAGTCGCGGGTTTATGGTGTAGAGGATAGTATACGAGGCGATGGCAAGAAGGAGTCCTATGATCGCATTTTGAATGGTGTCTTTAGCGCTCGACTTCCCTCCTACCGCTTCTGTCATGATGTATTGGAAGCCTCCGATGACGATCTGGATCACCGCAAGTGCTCCAGCAAGGCCGATGATAAGTTTAATAAGTCCTGGGATAAACGTTGCAAGGTTTGTTTTACCAGTCGAGTCGCTAATGTTGGGTATCGAGCCTGAGAGAAGATGATAATCAGTGCCATTCGTATCCGAAGGAGTGGTTTGAGCGGCTGCATGAGCAAGGCTAAATCCAAAGAAAGACGTCGCGATAAGGAGTGATAAGAGAAATGTTTTCATTTAAATGTTTGGTTCTTGGCTGCCAAATTGTACCGTAAAGAGGTCCGAGGTGTCCTGAGCGATCTTGTTAGTATTTTTTACTTGTACATCGATGGCCGCTTCTCCTTCGCCGTCCGGTGTCCTAAAGGTGACGCGGTTTCCGTTCTGTGCGAGGACCGATCCATTATTAGTCCACGAATACTTGAGAAACTCAGAATCTCTTGAATGAACGCTAAAGAAAAGCGGGATTGCAGCAAAGGACACCTCTCGTTCTCGGAGTACAAACGATGCCCCGACTTCATGGTGGGTCATGAGTCCGTAAAGAGGATTATCCTCATATATAAGTAGTTTAGGAGCTCGGGGAACCAACGTGACCGACCTTTCAGCAAGAACAGAATCGTTTGCATCGACGATCTCAACTCCCACGGTTATGGGTTTTGAAAATATTGAATCAGCGAGCGTAAGAGAGTTGCGGCCTGTTCCAGAAACGCTGCCAAGCACTTCCCCGTTCTTTCTCCATCTATAGATAACGGAACCTCCACTCACATGCGGAATGGCAGTAAAAACTATTTGCCCTTGTGTTGCCCACAGATCTCTTCCTTTATAGAAGCTTGGGGTATATCCCGTTCCCTGCCACAAAAGGTCCACATCTCCTGGTATTGCTTGTGCGTGTGCAAAGGATGCGACACAGAGAGAAAGGATCAAAAGTAGAAAGCCCTTAGTTTTCATCTTTTTATTATAGCCTGTTTTCATCAGGAGTTTGGTCTGCTTCCGCTTTTCTCCGTTTGTCTATTTGCCAAAGCCTCCATCCCACAAGGCTCCAAAAAGGCGCAGCGTCCACAACTGGTATTTCTTCTGCCAAAAATGATCCACCGATAAGTAGCATAGTCTCGGTATCTAGTTTAAAACCTCGAAAGGTTAAATATAGAGGGAGGGCCATCACCACAGTAAGATCAATGATGCGGTTGGCCACAAGGCCAATAGCAAATACATCTAGCACAACTTGTGCCAGGTCTATTGTTGCAAGGGCTCCGACCAAGAGTCCCCACTCTGCGTTAGAAATTTTGCTTCCCATGATGGTTAAGCTGGATTTTTGCCTTGGGCCGATTCTTGCCGCGCTCGCTTTTGTGCCAGGACCTGAGATGGATCTGAGGTGATGATCTGATCCTCTGTGTATGAGGCGATGTTCTTTATGGCCACATGCTTAAGGCCGGCAAAGAAGATTCCCTCCCCCACATCTGATTCAAGCAGAAGATACTTTTCTTCATCCGTTAGGTTAAAGGTTTGCTGCAGGTTGTCGATCGTGGTCGGTGACTGCTTCAGAAGTATCTGGATCGAAGAGTTGGTGATGATAGGAAGACCATATGGGCTCTTCAAGAAGTCACCGACGTCCTGAGTGATCGTAGCCACGCCGAGGTAATACTTGCGCCCTCTTTTCACGAGGCCCATGAGGAATGAGGCGGTGTCCTCAGATTTCATCATCCACCATGCTTCATCGATGACAAGGAGGCGTTTCTTGAGCTCTTTGCGAACAGCGTTCCAGATATAGTGAGTGACGATGTACATGGCTATTGGCTTCAGCTCATCTTCCATATCGCGGAGAGAAAAGACAACAAACTTTCTGTTGATGTCCACGTTCGTCGGTTTGTTGATGAATCCGGCCCACGTACCTTTGGTGTATTTGGTAAGGCGCTGGGCGAGCGATTCTCCTCCCTCAAGTCCCGAGAGCACGAGTTCAAAGTCAGACATAAGGGGAGGTTCAATGGATGCGAAGTCAGAATCTGCAGTGATGTCTTTCAAGGCATAGGTTTCAGTGATCGCTCGGTCGATGATCGCATCTTCTTCAGGCGTGAGACCTCCCATCATCAAACGAAAGAGCCCAACGAGGTTAATGATGTTTGAGCGAAGCACGTTTGCACCGGATTCGTCCGGTCCCGGCAGAGGAAGGTCAAATGGATTGATGTGGTGCTCAGAGTTCAGTGAGATCTTGAAGTATCTGCCTCCAGTGGCTTCGGCCATATACTCGTATTCCCTCTCTGGGTCGATCACGATCACATCTGTATCGAACATAAGGGTACGCAAGATCTCAAGCTTTGTTGCATACGATTTGCCGGCTCCAGACTTTGCGAACATGATCGAGTTGTAGTTCTCCAAAGAGAATCGGTCAAAGATCACAAGGGACGAGTTGTGCCTATTGATCCCATAGAGGATGCCTTTGTTGTCGGTCAGGTCAAATGAGGTGAATGGGAAGAGTGATGAGAGCGGAGAAGAATTCAACTTAGAGTGGACATTGAGCTGGTCTTCTCCCATGGGAAGCGTGCTCTTATACCCTTGTTCTTGCTGAAAGAGTGCAGGTTTCAGATATACGAGCTTGGCCTCGAGGATAGATTTGATCTCGGACTCCACCTTGTCGAGCTCAGAATCAGAATCTGCATAGATCGTGATGTAGAGTCCCACATCAAAGAGCTTTTCCTGGGCTTGCTGGAGCTGGTCACGCAGATTCTCAAGGTCCTGATAGGCCACATCGAGCATAGGGTCGCGGACGAGCCCCTTCTCTTCTCTGGTGTGGATCTGGCTTTGCACCTCGGCAACCTTTTTCTGAAATTGGCGCAGGACCTTTGAGGTCTCAACAGGATGCACGTGGATCGAGACGTCAAACACCTTGTCCATGTTGATGATCGGAGAGAACCAGGATTCCGAGAGGAACCTGGGGTATGAGATCACAAAGAAGCTGCGGACGATCTTTTCTCCGAGGTTGAGCTCCTTTGGGCTGATCTTCAAGGCGCTTGGGGCGATGATGTCTTTGAGCTCGAGTATCCCTGCCTGGAAGATCTCTTGGGGCAATATCGAAGAGATATCTGGCTTCTTTTCTTCTTTTCCTAATAATTTATCGAAGATGCTCATATTTAGTTTGCTTTAAGTGGTTTTTCTGTCTCCCCTGGATTGAATGCCTTATAGAAAAGCTCGATGACTGCTTCTGTGTCCAAGCGCTTCACACGGATCCCTGTTCGGATCAATCCCTGCTCTACCACGGACACTCTTTGTTCGAGCTGGGTGCGGTTCTCCTCAAACACCGCATCAGATATAGACACCTTCTCCTTTGCAGTTTTAGAGCCAAATAGTGAACCGAGGCCAGAAACCTTGCTTGGATTAATGGTTGCCGGAGAATACGGCACGACCACAAAGAATTGCTTGGTCATGATGTTCGTGCCCTCAGTGAAGCTTTTGATGAACTGGATATATTCGGCGGTCTGTATTCTCATAAGGTCGTTTACCTGCTTCTTCTCCTGTTCTTCCAAAAGGGCTATGTATGGGCGTATATCAAGCTTCCTGGATTGGATGATGATCTCGACTGAGAAATCGAGGGAGTTCAGGAAATCCTGAAACTGAAAAAGGATCGCGTTCTTCTCATCCTCGGCCTTCAAAGAGAAGTTGAGGGATGAAGCGATCAAGATGGCGCGCATGCCGCCCTCCTTCAAGATAAGGATGCCGTCACGTACTTCTTTTATGGGTACAAAACTTTGAGTGGAGTTCGAACTCTCTGCCATGTGTGTATTATAGCCTATCTTTGTTCTACTGGTGATCGTTTGGGTTCTCTGCGGGGTTGATGTCGAGCGCGAGGCTCAGGTCTTTTAGTTTGGATTGAGAAAGTTTTGGCACATAGACCTGCTGAAGCGGGGCTTTGGAAGCTTCTTCTTTGGGCACAGGAACCTTGTCTTCTTTTTTCCAAATGTAGAGCTTGCCTCCGAACGTATAGGCGAGGAAGGCCTCGACCACTTCAGCGAACGGCTTCTCGTTCACTTTATAAAATGCGAGACACAGAGCGAAGATCGCCACAGGAACTGAGAGGAAGAAGGCGATGAACCGCGGAAGCAGAGTGAAGAGGACGGCGCATATCCCCGCTCCCCCGGCCAAGTAGATGAACTGCTTGAAGGTGAAAGGTCCGAATATCTTATCCTCCACCTCGATGAATTGTGGAACTTGAAATCTCATACTCTTTCTAGTTTACACTAGTTTAAAGGCTCTCTGTATGGATCTGGCGCGCCCTTATATTCTGTGTGAGGCGCAGGCTTTTCGAATGTTGGCTTTTTTATCTGGATGACCTGAGGAGTGGTGTGAGCAGTGTGCGTACCTATTTCGATCATCTCATCCACCTTAGGTGGTTCTATCTCAAGCTGCTTAGAGAGGTCGATGAGTGCCGACGCCTTTTCTTGCGGATGGTTCTTCTTAAATTCTTCCATCTTGGTCAACACTGGATTGAATACGAGATCGCTTATCTTGCTGTCGAGGATCTTTGCTTTCAACGCATCAACGCCAACTTCTGAAACTACATTCTTTTGAAAATCTTCAGGTTCTTCAAAACAATACATAACAAACATCACCTCTCTTTCCAGCGCTTCAGCTTGTTCCTTAGTGAGATCATTACCCCGTGCAATTTCTCGTACAGTGTTTTTCCAAGGGATGTTAGTAAGAGCCTCTTGCAGGGCAGGGTCTAGTGTTTTGTGTTGCTCCTCGATAAGTTTGTTAGTGTCCATGTTTATGGTTTTGGTGTTGAGGGGGGTGTTCCTCCAGCTGGTGCGCCTCCGGCCGGAGCTGCTGCCGGTGCTGTGTCATCTTTGTCGCTGTCTTCCTTGGCCATTGCTGATGCCGCTTCTGCTATTTTATCCTTATTGCTCTTCTCCTTCATGCTTTTGCGTATAGCAAGTGCTTCAAGCTTCCTTTCTCTTTTAACTGGTCCAAAAATGAGATGACGTCCTGTGAGATCTGCATTCATGCCAAACGTTTTCTGTTCAGCGATCCCCTTCGCATACCTCTCCTTTCTATCGTTTGCATTGCTCTTTATCTCTTCAGGATTCCAACCTACATTCTCTCCTGCTTCCCTTCTTTCTTTAACTTTTTTCTTTGCATCATCTTCTGTCATTCCACTCTTCATGAGAGTTGCAACTTCGCTAAAGTGCTGATCTTCAAGTTTCTGAACTTGTTTTCGAGCCTCTTTTTCGGTAAGTGTTGGATCAGCAAGTCTTAATTCTCGTGCTTTTCTCTTTCTCATCTCTCCTTCATCTGCACCTTTCAACCTATCAACATCTGCTTGAGCTTTAGCAATTTTGCTGTCTCTTTCAGGATCAGTAAGGGGAATTTTCTGTGCTGCTTTTAGCTCTGCTTCTGCGCTTGCCACCACAAGATCAGACGGCTTGAAGGTTTTGTCTGCATACTCCTTTTCAGCATCGGCACTGTCCTTAGCCATCTTGGCAAATCCACCCTTGCCTCCCGCCTTACCACCACCAGCAAGGCCTCCACGGGTCGTACCGCGAACATCAAAAGTGGCTCCCGCAGATTTATTAGCGGCGCCCAGAGCAAGTCGGGCCAACCTACTATCAGGAGCTTTAGATTTGAGGTACTCATTCTCGCTAAGTGCTTGACCTGCTCTGCCCAATGTTCTGCGTCCAGCTCCAGCGGTTGCCCCCATAACCGCTCCTGTCGCAAAACTTGTGAGTTTGGAGACCCCCTTCCCGGAGCTGTCTGCAACACCTTTTGAAACAATAAGTGAAAGGATAAGGAATCCAATGAGGATAGCGAATCCGACAAGCATTTCTATTAGACCGCTAAAGTAACCAGTGACTCCTGCGGCTGCATTTACTGTCCCGAACGCCTTAGTGGCATCCATATTTTTTATCTGAGGGAAAAGACTGTCTGAGATGCCATTAAATACCTTAAGGGTGACCCAGGTCATCATGAAATAGACCGGGGCAAAGAATGCTTGTCCGGTGAGTGCCTGCTCCCACTGCTTTTTGTAACTTCCAAGACCAGGCAGGACCATGGATACAAAGTAGATCGGAGAAAATATGAGTACAAAGATAAGTACCACGTAGCGAACGACGAACATGATCGAGATAGCAAAGAAAATAAACGCTGCGATGATGAGGACGATCGATCCGAGTACTCCAATGGAGATGATGTTCACTGAGTTGATGGTGCCCGCTGCTTTATAGAGGCTGGTCACATGCATGGCCTGCATAAATGCGTCTGAAATGCCGATGGTCGAGTTTGCAGCTCCCGGAGCGATCGCGTTGTAGAACGTGATCGCGATCAGGTTTGCTACATCGATGACAAACTTGGTAAAGAACAGGCTGAAGTTCACCAAAATTCCCGCAATGATGATGTTGACTATCGTTTGCCTGTACTTCCCTTGTCCAAAGATGGTAAGGATCGCTGTATAGAGGAGCACGAAAATAAATCCCATGTTCGCGATATCTCTGATGGTTGTCCAAGCGCTGTCGATAACCGTTTTTGGATAGTTTATTTTCATCTGTATGACCGTCTTCAGCACCACAAAGTTTAAAATGGTACCTCCAATACCAGTGAGTAATGCTGAAAGTCCAAGGACAGCGTTTGCGATATACGTAAGTCCGCAAGAGATCCAGTTTTGGGGCAGTGCACAGCTGAGGCTGTTTACGTTGTCGCTGTTGGTAACTCCGGCAGCGTCTGCCGCCTTTGTTCCTGGGGCATAACATTTTCCATCACTTGCTTGTTTCTGTCCGTCCGTACACGGAGGATTAGACTGTGCGTGTACTAATATTGGCGCAACTCCAATGCTAAAAATAAAAGTGATTACCAGGAGCGATGCGATCGTGCGTGAGAAAAATTTCTTCATTTTATTGTCCTGTAGTTGTCGCCGAGGATGCGGTGACGGTCACTATATTGAGACAGTTCGCGTAGACGAAGTCGAGGTTAGAGCTCGCAACAGTGACTACAGCCTGTTTTGATCCTGGAGTTGAATAGACCACTGTAGAGCTGTTGCCGCTTGTCCCAATTTCACTGGCGTCGGGGTCAAAGGTCCAGTGAACAGAAGAGTTGTCGATGGCTTGGCCAAAATTACCTGCATAGGTCCAAGTGACAGGATCAGAGGTACCTCCATTGATCGTAGCTTGGGCTGGTCCCCCAGTACAGGACAAGAACGGGCTAGTGGTCGTTGAGCCTCCTAATGGAGGGGGCGTCCCCCCAGTCTCCGGGTTTGTCATAGCTGGAGCGTTTGAAGTGCTCAGGTAGTCTGCATATCCAGACGAAAATGTTCCCTTGTTCCCGAAGACATACCTGTTCAAGAGTCCGCTGGCGAAGGCGCCGACCAGCTGCTCGACGTGGTTTAAGGTAACCAGTTTACTGAGGCCAGATGGAAGAACGTTGTCCAATTGAGCCTTGATAGTATTTCCTGCTGTTTTGATCGGACCGTCTTTGATACAAGCTCCTGCTGGCAAGGTTGGATCATAAGGAGTTTTGCCACTACCGATGTCTCGGGCAGCTTGCTGGATCTTTGGATCAGTATATTTAGTAAAGTCCCCTGTTTCGTACGCGTCGATCACATCTTGAGGAGGGTTGTTGACCGCACATTCCTTGAGGTTCAAGAAGCCTTGGTTCTGGTTTGCTTCATTGTGAGCTTGGTCGATCGCACTTGCGATTCGAGAATCCAGATCAACTTTGGCGGTTAGATACGCTCCGTACGGGTTATTTGTAGGGGTCTGGGTCATCGAGAACCAGGCATCCCATCCGCCGGCAGAAAAATCATTGTAGAAATTCTCAATGTTACCTTTTATGCCGGTGATACTGCATTGGTAGAGATCTTCCGGAGGTTGATAGTACTGGAGGGCCAAAGAAAGCCTCACCGTATCTTGGAATGGAGAACACATAAACCCCAGATCAGAACCTTGGATAAAGCTGCCTGCTGCTTTGTCTGCAATGTTTGTAAAGAATCTCCCCGGATTCGTGATGTATGCAGGGTTTCCGTTGAATCCATTGTTTGCCCAGGTGATGGTCGATTTCACAATATCGTCGATCATCTTTTGGGCCAGGATCATGGCTGCTCCATCCGCGATCTCTCTGAGGAGGGCCTTCACATCGATGGTGACCCCGAAGTCCCCTATTCCGAATAAGGCCTTGGCCTTTGGAGCAAAGAGAGGAGCGTAGAGGGTCGAAGAAACAACCGACACCAAAAGGAGAAAAATGACGGATTTTTTTGCTAGAGCGTGTTTAAATCTTGATTCCATTTTGTGTCAAAATTTGACCAATGTCCTGCACGAGAGAAGCTTCAACATCAATGTTCGTCTTCAACGCAATTATACCAGCAAAGGCTGAAGATGAATCTTTGTCTGCTTCGGATAACGCTTTGGTAGCTGCTGCACTTGAGAGATATGAATTTATAAGTTTGATATGTTGGGGCAAGACCGCTATGGGCACGATCAGTCCTTTAAGGGCGATCGCTGCGTCATGGTACGCACTACTGATATTTGAAAACTTGGTGGAGTCGATCGACGTGCTCGGACTTTTGCTTGAAGCCATGTTAATACGGTTTGCATAGTCTCTTTCGATCTTACCAAAACTATTTGTATATGTTTGCAACGTAGCCTTGTTGTTGAAGGTTGTTTGGATATCCCCTATCTTTATAGTATCGGATTGGTTAAGAGAAGGAACTTTGTCTAGATATTTATTCGCCAAAGCTTTAACACTTTCATCATTCGCCTTGCCACTGGTGGCAAGATCAACATAATCCAGGATCAACTCGCGACCCAGCATGTCACTTTGAGAAAGGACGGGGGTGGTGGAGGCACTAGAGGAGGTGATGTAATCAGTGATGACCTGGTTATAATCCTGAGTCGATCCTACTGAATCTTGGTTTATGGCTATTAATCCCGCTTGCGTAGCTTTGTGAAGAGAAGAATATCTAAACCAACCAGCTCCAATAATAAGAAGCAAGGATATAGAAAGAGCGATATAGACTCGCGGGCGATTCATTAACCCAAATTATACCAGAGCAATAGCTATTTTTCTCCAGTTTTCGAGGCTGAGATCTTCGGCTCGGGTGTTGTCATCAAGAGCCAGGCTCAGAAACACTTCCTTCACCTTCTCTTTGGGAGCTACGGCTGACAAATTCGACGACAACTTCTTTCGTTTAGATTGAAACCCTGCGTGGAGGAGGGTGAAAAAGTGCTCTTCAGTGAATCCTTTGAAAAACTCTTTGGAAATATCGTTGATAGCGAGGATCGCTGAGTCGACGTTCGGCGCAGGAAAGAATGATCCAGCCTTTACTGTCTTTATATAGAACGGCGTACCGTAAGCTTTAACTGAAATGGAGAGGATACTCTCTTTCTCACTGCGAGCGATGCGCTCGGCTACTTC
The DNA here is from genome assembly GCA_040389345.1 of Patescibacteria group bacterium. GTDB lineage: Bacteria > Patescibacteriota > Minisyncoccia > Phycocordibacterales > Zambryskibacteraceae > JAIFWN01. The sequence continues at coordinate 9,351 of JAZKAE010000003.1, read as the reverse complement.
TTTTTGAAGCATGAGCACCATGCGTTCAGGTTGAAATTCTGTTTCTAAAAACTTCCTGATAAATTGACCTGTGATGTAGTACGGAAGGTTAGCGATGAGTTTGTACTCCCCTTGGATCGTGCTCGGATCAAATTCGAGGATGTCTTGTTCAAGGATCGATATTTTTCCTTTCTTGATCTCTTTAGCAAATTTTTCTTCAAGAAGCGGGATAAGGTCTCTGTCCTTTTCTATGGCGATGACCTTGTCTGCGAATTCAATGAGCTTCTCAGTCAATACTCCCTTCCCAGGTCCTACCTCAAGGATCTGATCATCTCCGGTCACATCCCCCGCATCCAAAATATCTTCGATCGCGCCGGTTGAAGTTAAGAAGTGCTGGCCGAGTGACTTTTTTGGATACATGCTAGTCAAAAGGTATATCAAGAAGCGGCTTTCGGCGCCAGCTGTTCTCTTCATCATACGTTTCCTCCTCTGTCAGTTCCTCAGGGATATCGAAGACGAATTCTGAAGGGACATTTACTTCTCTTTGGCCAAAGATCATACGCACTTGAGCATACGAGAGGAATACTTTTTTCCGCGCTCGCGTGACAGCCACATAGAACAGACGCCTTTCCTCTTCTGCTTCCTCGGGGGAGATGTTTTCTCTGGTCACTTTTTGATGTGGGAATAGTCCGTCTTCAAGGCCTGAGATGAACACATGATCAAACTCAAGTCCCTTGGATGCGTGGACGGTCATGAGACGGACGGCTTTCTGCTCTTCTTTCATCTCATCCTGATCGCTCTGTAGAGCCGCATCACCGAGGAACGACTCGATGCCTTCAAGGGGCGTAAGGCTGTCGTACCTGCCTGCAAAGGCTGCGAGTTCGTACGCATTCTCAAGGCGTTCTTGGTCTTCAGCTTTGCCCTCCTTCCATTCCCTCTCAAGGCCCGACGTAAGGATAATGGTCGCAATGGTCTGCGACGGAGGGTTTGTTTCTGCAGAGAGTTTGATCGCTTTGAGTAATTCATAAAAGTCGTCGATCTTTTTTCTGGTGGCGCTTGTGATCCCTTCATCGAATCCAGAGAAGAGCTTGGCTATGGTGGTCTTGCCTATCCCCCTTGCAGGGACATTGATCACCCGCTTCACATCTGCGAGACAGTCTGGATTGAGTGCGGCTTTAAGGTATGAAAGGATATCTTTAATTTCTCTACGTTCAAAGAATTTTGTCCCAAGGAGCTGATACGGCAACCTGTGTTGCATGAAGGCTTCTTCAAGTACGCGAGATTGGAAGTTCGCTCTGTAGAGTACGGCGATCTCGGAAGGATCAGAGCCCTTCTTGATGAGGTCTTCAGTTTTTGTGGCGATAAATTCAGCTTCGGCTACTTCATCGAATCCCTGAAATATCCCGATCTTTGATCCAAGGGCCTGCGAGGTGAAGAGCGTTTTTTTGCGGCGGATTTTATTTTTTTCGATGATGGCGTTTGCTGCATCGAGAATTGTTTTGGATGAGCGGTAATTTTCTTCAAGGAGTATAACCTTGGCTTCCGGGTAATCTTTCTCGAAGGCCAGGATGTTTTTGATATCTGCTCCTCGCCATGAATAGATATTTTGATCGATGTCCCCCACCACACAGATGTTCTGCTTATCTCCTATCAATAATTTTGTGATCTCATACTGTACGCCGTTCGTGTCTTGGTATTCATCCACGTGAACATAGTCCCAGATAGTTCGATAATAATTTCTCACCGCCGCATCCGTTTTCAAGAGGATCATCGTCTTCAAGAGAAGATCATCAAAGTCGAGCGCGTTGTCTCTTTTAAGGATCCGCTCATATTCGTTCCAGACAAGCCCGACGATATCCATGAATTGTCCGCGCTCCTTTTTTCCGTCAAAATCTTTTGCCTCATATCCCTTACCTTTCTCTCTTGAGATAGTGCCGAGGATCTTGTTCGGATCATGGGTCTTTGGATCATAGCCGTGTTTTTCGAGCGCTTCCTTCACTGCTTTTTTTGAGTCGTCGCGGTCAAAGATGGTGAAGTGGCGCTTGAGCCCGAGCTTTGACGATTGTTCCTTGATTATGTGGACGCCGAGTGCGTGAAAGGTGGAGACGAACGGACGTTCGTTCATCGACACTGGTTTGTTCAGATCTCGGTCACCAGAAAGCATCTTGGAGACCCTCTCTCGCATCTCTTTGGCCGCTTTGTTCGTGAAGGTGATGGCCAGGATCGACGAGGGAGCTGTGCCTTGGCGGACGAGGTGCCTGATGCGTTCGGCGATGGTCTTGGTTTTGCCTGCTCCCGCTCCCGCCAGGATCAAAAGAGGCCCTTCGGTCGTGAGGACGGCCTCCCTCTGGCGCTCATTAAGTGTGGATAAAGGATCGGTATTCATGGTGTTAGTAACTATAACATGCTTATTTTGTGGCTCAGTTAAGCCACTGCTCTAGATTTAGGATAGATGAGCGCCAAAATATGGCTCAACTACGTCAAAATGGCTCTAACGCTCGCCAATAAGACCATGGGTTTGGGTACCGCGCTAGGTCTATTATTGGTATAATAGGTGGACTCCTGAAGCACGACAGTTACGACCGAACGACTGACATCTAAAAGTTTAACCCGACGTTATTTCTAAAAAAACCAACCGAAAGAGGCTTCCGAGTTCCCGCTCTTTTGGAAAACGTAGCCCTTATATAGCCTCTTTTATCCGCTCGACCATCGTCGTCGGCGTGTTCGTTCTTGGGGCTCTCCCCATCCTTGCTCATGCACGTTCTCAGGGGGTGAAATTCTCCAGAGCTCCTCTTGTTGTGGAGTCCAAGAATTCGCAGACCATGGCTCTCCTTGAAGGACACTTAAATTCAACTCCAGTCCCTGCAAGTTCTCCTAAGCTTGCGATCATAGACAACAGCGCTCTCTCAGCCCAAGGCGATCAGGGCGAGATCTTTACTGAAGCAGGCAAATCAGGCACAGGCCAGATCTCGGTATATATAGTACGAAAGGGCGATACCCTTCCTGCCATAGCCAAGATGTTCGGTGTGACTACAAACACCATCATGTGGGCAAATGATCTAAAGAACTCGACGATCAAAGAAGGCCAAGAGCTCGTCATCTTGCCTATCTCGGGTGTAAAGCACACGGTCAAATCAGGCGATACGCTCCAGTCTATTGCCAAGAAATACAATGCAGACCTCAATGATATCCTCGCTTTCAACGACGTGGCAGTGTCTGATAAGCTCGTGCCCGGAGATGTGATCATCGTCCCAGACGGCGAGATCGCTGCTCCAGCTTCATCGGGCTCTGTGAAGCCTACTGGTTCAAACTATCCTTCTGTCGCCGGCTACTTTATGAGGCCTATCTCTGGTGGTCACAAGACTCAGGGTATCCACGGGCACAATGGCGTTGACCTTGGAGCGCCAGTTGGGACTCCGATCATGGCCTCGGCTACAGGAAAGGTCATCATCTCTCGAAGCGGTGGCTACAATGGAGGATACGGAACATATGTAGTTATCAGCCATGCCAATGGCACCCAGACCCTCTACGCTCACATGTCTACGAATAAAGTTGTGGTTGGACAAACGGTCACTCAAGGACAGGTCATCGGTGCCGTGGGTATGACCGGAAAGACAAGCGGTGCTCACCTTCACTTCGAGGTTCGTGGAGCAAAGAATCCATTCTAATCAAAGTTCGTAAAAGAAAACCGTCCAGCGCATGCTAGGCGGTTTTTTATTGGCTTTGACAAACGTCTGTCCGGAGCGTAGCCTCTCCATAGAATCGTCCTTGGAGGACTCATGGAAATACGCGTAGCACGGTGCGCCCTCTTGTCGCATAACAGCCAGAAGCTCCTTCTTCTGAGGAGGGCCATGCACAATGCGACTGGTCAGGGTCAATGGGAATGTCCTGGAGGCAAGTGCTTGGATGGAGAGAGTTGCTACGACACTGTAGATATGGAGATACTACAAGAAACAGGCCTCAAGCACGTAGTTGTCGAGAATAAGTTCATTGAGGTGGATCGTGCTGTCCCGTCAGAAGGTCCCTGTGCGGGAACCACCTTCCTCACGTTCTTTACGCAAGCGCATGATGAATCCAGAGGAGATCCTGTCCTCCTGGAAGAGGATCATGATGCCTGCGTGTGGGTGACTTACGAAGAAGCACTTACGTACGACCTCACTCCTCAGACGCGCAAGGGCCTCATTGCGATCAGGGAGAGAATCCAGATGCCGAAATGATCGGCATCTTTTTATACATCAAACTTTTTAGGTCTGTATTCTACTGCTTCAAGAATATGATCGCGAGAGATCTCGGGCGAATTATCGAGGTCGGCGATCGTGCGCGCGACTTTCAGCATCCTATGATACACGCGCGGAGAGAATCCAAGTCGTTCTGCTGCAAGGTTAAGAGTGGCTTTGGCTTCTGGACCGAGGTCTATAAAGTTTACGAGGTCTCGGGCACTCATCTCAGCATTTCTCGACAATGTATTTTTCTCTCCCCCGCCCTGCATAGATGAATTAAACCGTGCGCGTTGGATGTTTCTCGCATCGGCCACTAAATTTCTAAAATAGACGCTTTTTGCTCCTTCCTCTGATCCTGAAAGTTCGCTTGGCAAAATGCGATCCACCTCAAGCCAGATGTCGATACGGTCGATGATCGGACCGCTCATCTTTCTCCTGTATCTCTGAAGCGAAGTGGGCGTACAGATGCAAGGCTTGCCACGAAAGCCATAATTTCCGCATGGGCAGGGGTTCATGGCTGCGACAAGCATCACATCTGCGGGGAAACGTGCCGTACCTTTGGCTCTCGCCACGGAGATCACTTTATCCTCAAGAGGCTGCCTCAAACTTTCGATCACTCGCCTTTCGAACTCAGGGAATTCATCCATGAACAATACTCCTCGATGAGCGAGGGTGATCTCTCCGGGCTTGGGTGTAGTTCCTCCTCCGACAAGCGATACATATGATGAGGTGTGATGCGGAGCGCGAAACGGAGGTTCTGTGACAAATCCTGAAAGCACGCCAGCCACAGAATGGATCGAGGTCGCATCAAGAGATTCTTCAAAGGAGAGTGGAGGGAGGATGCCTGCAAACGCCTTGGCAAGCATGGTCTTGCCTGTGCCTGGTGGTCCGTACATGGCCACATTGTGCCCGCCCGCTGCCGCGATCAAGAGTCCTCGCTTGGCTCGTTCCTGTCCCCTAACATCAGAAAAATCAACGAGAGAAGATGTCTCTGGCCGCTCCAAGACGGTTTGGTTTGATAGCGCTATTTTCTTTGTGCCTTCTAAATGCGAAAGGAGGTCTTTAAGCGTTTTCACGCCGTATATATCTATCCCTGAAATGATCGCTGCTTCCTCGGCGTTCTCAAGCGGTACATATAATTCTTTGAACCCTTTTTCTTTGGCAAAACGCGAGATGGGCAGTACTCCACGGACTGGACGCAGGGTCCCATCAAGCGAGAGCTCGCCGAGGAATATTTTTCCCTCAGGATCAAAGTGTATTTCTTCTGAGGATACAAGATATGAAAGGGCGATCGCCGTATCAAAGGAAGCCCCCTCTTTCTTTTCAGAAGCGGGGGCTAGTGAGATAACTATTTTTTGATTCTTGGATTTTGGGGAGGTGAAGCCGGAGTTCTTTATGGCTGCACTGACCCGGTCTCTGGCCTCTTCGACCGCTTTGTCTGGCAGACCGACGATCGAGAATGCATATAATCCCCTCGAGATGTCAGTCTCGACAGAGATCGTGTTTACGGTGAGGGCTATCGTTTGAGCGCTATAGACTTTGGAGAAGCTCATAGCGCATCCATTTAGTTCATGTGCTCGCGGCAGGTGCGAGCGGCAGGGTTGGCATCAAGCCTCTCATGATCGATCTCCTGCTTGCATACTTGGCAGGTACCGAATACGCCCTTGGATATCTTGTCGAGTCCGCTCTTTACGTCCTTGTAGCGGGATTCAAGGGTGTTTACGATCGCATTGTTGTCCTCAAAGTCCGAGATACCGTCAGCCACGGTATTCTCATCTGCTTGAGAAGTGTCGCGCTCTGGGGGAAGAGCTTCCCAATCAGAAGGATTGTCAGGGTTCTTCCTGCCAACCTTCTGGAGCTCGCCTTCAAGGGCTTCTTTCTCTGCTTCGAGCTTCTTTTTGAAGTATTCTGTATCTATAGGCATAGGTCTATTTTAGCAAAATTCCAGGGTTTAGCCAGCCGGTCTTATCTGGCGAGCTTTTCGGAATTCAGGCGGGTAATGATCGTTCGCAAAGTACTTTCAGTGTCGGTGATGACGAGCCGATTGTTGTCGAAGAACGAATATATAAGGACGATCTGCCCGCTTGGGTCTTTCAAGACACGAGCGTCTTTATTTTGTATGGTGACGTCGCTCCAGATCTGTCCTTCAGGGATAGTACTCACGACTTCTTTTGAGGCAAAGAGGGGCAAGAGATCCCCCGGAAGATCTTTCTCCCAATTGAGCATGCCCGGGTATGCATTCTCAAACGAATCAAGCTTCACGATAATAAATGTATGCCTGGGGTTTGAGCCAGTAAGCCCGAGCATAAAGAGTGGATCAAGTGCGCGTATAAGGCTGCTCGGTGCATGAGATTCCATGAGAGCGAGGAATGTCTCAGTGTTCATGACTGGAGAATCGATTGCATCTCCTCGTCGCAGCTCGATCTGCTTGGTACCTGCTGCGTTGCTCATTCTTTCTGCGGTAACAACTTCAACGAGAGAATCTTTTTTAAAGGCAAGACCGTTCAGATTCACGATTGATTCATAGGCCAGGAATTTGTTCGGAACGTCCATGACCACAGGGACCTCGGTCTTGGTTATGTATCCCTTGTATGCATACCATCCGGCCCCGCCTCCTATCACAAGAAGAAGCAGAGTTCCAAGGGCAAGATAGAGGATCTTTTTGCGCGCAACTATCTCTTCGGAAGTCACTTGGGTCACGGGGACAGGCCTCTCGATAGGAACAATAGTGAGGGGCTGCATGTTCGCGGATTCTTTGGCAGGAGTTTCGGCCTTGGGTGGCACAAATCCAGCTGGGACCTCAAGTCCTGATGCAGGAGTTACCATGGACATCTTCTCGATCTCGTTCTTTACAGCTTCCTGAGCTTCTTTCTGTCGCTCCCGATCAAGTGTTCGCTCCACTTCTTTTTGTTGAATGGAAATAACTGACTCGCCTTGGGTATGCAAAGCGGCCGCCACATCTCCTTGGAAGGTGCGGATCTGTTTGAGACGAGGCGCGTTTGGATCTTCGGGAGCTCGTGAAGGATCGAGGTCGGGATTCATTCCCCTATTCTAACGTATCTTTTGTGTATCTAGGAGTCCGTTCTCGAGTTTTCATGTCAGCAAAGCTCAAAAGATATTTTTTTGGATTAGCATCGAGGTCTAGGAAATCGTCTGCTGCTTCCATAAGTTTGGATGAAGAAGATTTGCCGAACGAGACTACCTCGACTTGTGTGCCGTGAGTGTTCTGTAAGTATTCGATAAGAGAGACGAAGTCTCCGTCGCCGGTGATGAGGATGATGGTATCGAGTTTTGGGGCGAGCTTGACCGCGTCCATGGCCATGTCGATGTCCCAGTTGGCCTTCTTTGCTCCTCCCGCGAATATCTGGAGAGGCTTGGTGCGGGTCTCGATGCCCGCTTTCTCAAGTGCGCCGAAGAATGCTTTCTCATCTCCTCCTTCGGTCGAAGCCACATAGGCGATAGCTCGGACGAGGATTCGTCCATCAATGCATTCTTTGAGGATGTTTCCGAAATTGGCTTTAGAGTGGTAAAGGTTTTTGGCCGAGTGATAGATGTTTTGGGTATCGATGAATACGCCTACTCGTTGGGCCTTGTGTTTAATAACTGTCATTTAAAATAGTGGGTTAGCTGAACGTAAGGCTAAACGCTTTACGCAGACTTCTTGAGACCGAGTTTCTTTATGATAGCGCTGTATTGCTTGGGGTCTTTCTTTTCAAGGTATTTCATATGAGCCTGTCGGTCTGCGACCATGGCCAAAAGTCCTCGTCGTGAATGATTGTCCTTCGCGTTCTTCTTCAAGTGAGCTGCGAGCTCCTCGATGCGCTTGGTCAGTATTGAAATTTGCACAGGTGCAGAACCCGAATCCTTATCGTGGATCTGGGCTGCCTTGATGGCGTTCTGCTTTCTGGTCTTTGAAATCATGGAAATACGATAGCATACAAGGGTTTTTTAATCAAGGGGTGTTATAATAATGTGCGACATGACCAATTCTTCTGAGCTTGAACGGCTCAAACGCGAGTTTCTTGAATATACAGAGATCGAACGTGGCCGGAGCTTGAAGACCGTTGAGAACTATAACCACTACCTCACCCGATTTATCGAGTTTGCCCAGATCAGTAAGCCCGGAGATATTACCCCTGACCTTATAAGAGAGTACAGATTGTGGCTCAACAGACAGACTACCCGTGAGCGGGCATCAAATTTTGGCCACGAGACCTTAAAGAAAAAGACCCAGAACTACTACCTTATTGCCCTTAGAGCCTTCCTTAAATATCTGGCCAAAAGGAGCATCAAGACCGTCTCTCCTGAGGTGATCGAGCTTGCTAAGGTTGGCGAGAGACATATTGACCTTATTACTAAGGAAGAACTCATGCGCCTCCTCGATGCCCCAGATACGGCCACACTGCAGGGTCTCAGAGATAAGGCTATGCTTGAACTTCTTTTCTCCACAGGCCTGCGCGTGGCTGAGCTTTGTTCCCTCTCTCGAGACCTCGACCTTACATCGGATGAATTCTCTATCCGAGGCAAGGGCGAGAAGATCCGCGTGGTGTTCCTCTCCCCAGAGGCCAAGGATTCAGTGAAAGCGTACCTTAATAAGAGAAAGGACATGGATGATGCGATGTTTGTCCGCGTTGACTCTCCTAAACAGCTAGAAAGCCAAAAAGCTAAGAAGCTAGCCACAGAACCTCGCCTTACTCCCCGCTCGGTTCAAAGGATCATCAAGCACTATGCGACCAAGGCCGGGATCTCGAAGCGAGTGACTCCCCACGTGGTCAGGCACATGTTTGCCACAGACCTCCTCTCAAACGGCGCCGACCTCCGATCGGTCCAGATGCTGCTTGGTCATGCAAATATCTCGACGACCCAGATCTACACCCACGTGACCGACAAAGCCCTTAGAGATACCCACCAAAAGTTCCATTCAAGGAGGAAATGAGAGCGTTTTTAAGCTATGTTGACAAATTGAGAATCTCTTTGGTATAGTTATAAGGTAAATAGTGAGCATGAGAAGTTCGCCTCCGGGCGGACTTCTTTCGTAAAAGATTTAATACAACACACATATGTTCGACCTTAAAGTCATCAATAGCGTCCTCGGTGAACTCGAAGAAGTCCGCGGTATTCCTCGTGAGAAGATCATCGAGGCCATAGAAGC
>JAZKAE010000002.1:0-2327 GCA_040389345.1 Patescibacteria group bacterium | reverse complement strand
TCTCCTTGCAGTTATAAAGAATTAATCGCTAAGCTCCTATCACTATGTCAAAACAAATTCTTTTTAAAGAAGAAGCTCGAGGAGCGCTCCTCAGAGGTGTGAACAAGGTTGCTGATGCAGTTCGGGTTACTATCGGTCCTCGCGGCAGGAACGTGGTCATCGATCGGGGGTACGGCGCGCCGACCATCACAAACGACGGAGTGACCATCGCCAAGGATATCTCCCTTTCAAATAAGTTTGAGAACATGGGAGCAGAGATCGTGAAGGAAGTAGCTTCGAAGACAAACGATGTCGCTGGAGACGGCACCACCACCTCTGTTGTCCTCACCCAAGCGCTCGCCGAGAATGGATTTCAGAAGATGCTCATGGGCGCAAACCCGATGGGTATTCGCCAAGGCATCGAAGAAGCCACCAAAGATGCGGTCTCAGCCCTCAGAGCCATGGCCAAGCCTATAAAGACCGATGCAGAAATAAAGCAGGTCGCGACCATCTCTGCAGAATCTGCCTCAATCGGGGAGACGATAGCTTCTACGATAAAGAAAGTAGGGAAGGACGGCGTGGTCACCGTCGAAGAATCTCAATCATTCGGAGTAGAGTCTGAGATCGCCCTTGGGCTTGAATTCGATAAGGGGTATCTGTCTCCGTATATGGTCACTAACTCTGAGCGCATGGAGGCAGAGTACAAAGACGCGGTGGTCCTCATCACTGACAAGAAGATCTCTACTATAAAAGAGATCTTGCCGTTCCTTGAAAAGATTGCCCAGAGCGGGAAAAAAGAACTGGTGATCATTGCCGAAGATGTTGATGGAGAAGCTCTTACTACGCTTGTACTTAATAAGCTTCGGGGGGGGTTCAATGTGCTTGCGGTCAAGGCGCCAGGATATGGGGACAAGAAGAAGGAAATGCTCGCTGATATCGCTGTCACGGTCGGGGCGACAGTAGTCACTGCTGATACAGGGCTTTCCTTTGAGAACGCAGAGCTTGATGTGCTCGGACGCGCTTCTCGCGTCGTCTCGACCAAGGACAGTACTATCGTTGTAGGAGGCAAGGGCACAAAGGCAGATATTTCAAAGAGAATCGCTCAGCTTCGCACAGCTCGGGAGGCTGCGACATCAAAATTTGATAAGGAAAAGATAGATGAACGACTTGCCAAGCTATCGGGCGGAGTAGCCGTTATCAAAGTCGGTGCAGCCACGGAGACCGAGATGCGCTACTTGAAATTAAAGATCGAGGATGCAGTCAATGCTACCAAGGCTGCGATCGCTGAAGGCATCATCCCCGGCGGAGGAACGGCTCTGGCTAAAGTGTCCAAAAAGATCGAAGCAAAATTCAAATTATCAGACGCAGCAAAGACCGCGCATGAGAATACGCGCTCAGCAGAGTTCGCTGCAGGATATCTTGCTGTCGTTGAAGCTCTTAAGGAACCTCTGCGCCAGATCGCGATCAATGCAGGCAAAGAACCGGGAGTAGTGCTCTCGGATGTGCAGAAAGGCGGAGCCAACTCTGGCTATGATGCGCTGAATGATGTGTATGTCACTGATATGTTCGTCGCAGGCATCATTGATCCGGTCAAGGTGACCAGAAGCGCAGTCGAGCATGCCACAAGCGCGGTCTCTATCCTCCTCACCACTGAAGTCGCGATCGCCGATGAACCCAAAGAAGAAAAAGCTCCGAACCCAGGGATGGGGATGGAGTATTAGGACCAAAAATCATAAAAATAAAAAGCCGCTTCGGATTACTCCGAGGCGGTTTTGAGATGAGAGGGAAGCGGCGCATTAGCCCCTTTTAGGCCTTTTCGAGAATTACGATTGGCTAAAACTCGAAGATCAGCTTCGCCTAATCCTGCTAATGCACGAGCTTGTGAGATGTTTATCTCTAATGAATTGTGGATTAGTGAAAAAAGGCCGGGACGAAGCTTCATGATTTCACCTGAAGACGGGACGTGCCCGAGTTCTGTAGCGAGCTCCGTCATCCAGCGCTTCAACTTGCTCACTCGCACGCCGTGCAACTTTCTTTCTTGAACGCTCTTCCGCATGCGAAAAAGTCGAGCGATCTCTTCTTCCATGCCGAGTTGTTTGATGCATTCCCGGGCATCGTCCGTTGATGCTTCGGGAATACTCTCGTACCCTCGAATTTTCGGATTCGATCGAATTTCGGCTACAAGCTTCATCGGATCAAGGGAGGAAATTTCCCCTGCGTCGAGCTGCGCCTTTCTCGGATCTGAGGCGATCAGCTGACGCACTCTTTCTCGACTGATGCCAAATCCGACCCCAATCTGCTCAAGCGGGATCTTGGGCGTCCTGTCGGCATTGAGCAAGCCATTGGTT
>JAZKAE010000001.1:0-42152 GCA_040389345.1 Patescibacteria group bacterium | reverse complement strand
ACTGCGGTGAATACGTTCTCAAGTCTTGTACTCACCGCCCGTCAACTCAAGGGAGATGGGAGTACCCGAAGTCCCGTTTATGCGGGCCTACGGTAAGCTCATCGACAGGGAGTAAGTCGTAACAAGGCACGGGTAGCGGAAGCTGCTCGTGGAGTAATTCAATTTGAAACACGCCGTCTTTGACGCGCTGATCGAGTCGATATTGTATGGCTCAATTGACCATATAATGGATTGTAGAGGATTCCTAGAACCTCTATGACACTTGGAAAGACAAGCGCAGCCCAATAGTAAAATATAGGGTAAAGAGAACGGAACAGAATAGAGAACGATAAAAGTAAAAGCCGCCTTCGGGCGGTTTTTGCTTGCAACACAAAACCAAAAAGTGTACAGTGCGAAAAGACACCTCAACAAGGAGATGCACATGGTCGGACGAATCACCAACATCGCTGCACCCATGCAGTCTGTCGAAAAGCCGATCGGTATCGGCGAAGTGATCGGAGGGCTTGTATGCATAGCCCTCCTCGGACTCGTCCTGTTGCCGATCTGTATCGGCGTGAGCAAGCTTTTTCACTAGGCGCCCCTCGGGGTGTCTTTTCTTGTTTAAATAGGCTATTTTTGATATATTCTTCGCACATCCGAAGAGGGCTGCGCGTGTCTATTCTAGACCTGCGCTGGGTTCGGAGATCATGAAAAAACAAGCTTTTTCATTCCTCCTCACTTGCGCGTGTAGCTCAGCTGGTAGAGCAATCGACTGATACTCGGTAGGTCCCAGGTTCGACCCCTGGCACGCGCACTATGGGAATATTCTTTGATGATACAAAGCCGCATGTGAGCAAAGAGGAATTCAAAAAAGTCCGCAATTCTTTGGCCATGCATGACTTTACGAGTAAAGAACTCGACCTTGTCGAATCATTCTTCTCCGGAGATATGAACGAAGAACGATCGATAGACAAGGGCATAGATAAAGATGAGATCGAACGAGGAGTTGAAGCACTCAGAAATAATCCAGAGGTCTATCATCTTTCTGAAAAGAAATTAACGATCCTTGAAGAGAAGCTCAAAGAACATCTTTAATGCAAAATCTTCTTATAGGATTTATTGGTCAGGGATTCGTCGGCAAAAATTTGGCTGATGACTTTGAAGAGAGAGGGTTTTCTGTTGTTCGTTATTCTCTGGACCCTGAATATGCAGGGAATAAGGAAAGAATAAAAGAATGCGACATTGTCTTTATTGCAGTCCCGACCCCTACGAGACCTTCTGGCTTTGACGACTCGATCCTTCGAGGTGAGATGAAATTGGTGGGTGAGGGGAAGACCATCGTGATCAAGTCGACCATACTGCCAGGGTCGACCGAATCTATCCAAAACGAGAACCTGAATATCTTTGTCTTGCACTCTCCAGAATTTTTAGTGGCAGCAACCGCCAAAGCTGATACTCAACATCCGGAGAGAAACCTTATCGGTATTCCGAAAGATACTCCAGAGTTCAGGGAGAAGGCTGAGCTTGTGCTCTCTATCTTGCCCAAGGCTCCTTATTCGAAGGTCCTCCTTTCAAAAGAGACCGAACTCATAAAATATATAGGCAATAACTTCTTGTATTCAAAGGTGGTGTTCATGAACATGATGTATGACTTGGCGGAAATGATCGGCGCTGATTGGAGCCAGGTGAGTGAAGCGGTAGTGAAGGACCATAGGATCGGCGAAAGCCATATGCAGCCAGTGCATACATCTGAGCGATCAAAAGGTAGAGGTGCGGGCGGACATTGTTTTCCCAAAGATTTTGAAGCGCTCCTTGGATTTTATAAAGATACAATCGGCGATGAAGAGGGAGCCCGGGCGCTTGAAGGGATTAGAGACAAGAACATCGCCCTTCTCAAAAAAAGCAATAAAGATCAAGACATCATCGACAGTATTTACGGCAACTGACATGCACCATTTCTATCTCAAATCTATCCCAGCCACCTTGGCGCACCTTGCTCATTTGAACTATCCGGAGATATTCTTGATCATTTTGGCGAGTGGTCACCCGCTGCCGCTGCCTGAAGGAATAATTTTTATTGGCCTTGGGATCTTGGCATCACATGGAGGAAGTTTTCTCGGATATTGGGTCACTGCAGTTCTCGCGGTGTTTTGCTATGACGTTATTTTGTTTGGGCTAGGATACACCGGCTCGGCCCTGGCAGAGAAAACCTCTAAAAAGATCAGAGCAGAATGGATAGAAAAATACACTGGCGCTTCAGGAAGGCGGGCATTCTTTTTGGTTTTTGTCTCTCATTTTGTTCCCGGCTGGAGAATGGTCAATCCACTTATTTGTGGGGCTTTAAGGCTGAGACCACGTGATTTTTTCTTCTATACGATCTGTGTGGCTCTGGTCTATCCAGCTCTGTATCTCTCAATTGGATACTTACTCTTTTTGGGTTAAAATACTAGAAATGCCAAAATCAAAGATCATTCTCACACTCGGTTTCCTCACAGCGCTTCTGCCTGTGATGGGCTTTCCACATTCATGGGAGTCTTTCTTTCAGGTCCTCTTTGGACTCTCTATTGTGCTGTTGTCTGTTCTCATATCGGTTGATCGACGACTATCTTTGAAAGCACGAGTTCAGAAACGCCAAGCGCGCAAACGTGCAGTCGTCGAGTCTAACCCTGAGATCCAATTCGGCAGGAGAGCTTCTGACCTAGCTGAGTCTATCCCTGTTCCTGTCCCTACAACTCGCGCCCGCTTTGGTCGCCGTGCCTCAGATCCTGTGGTGCCCGTGCCGCCTCCTATCATCGAAGAGGAAGAAACAGAGATGTAAGAACCGAGAGAAATCTCGGTTTTTTCATGCCTAAAACTCCGCTTTGTTATATAATGAGACAAATGGACGATCCAAATAAGGTCACATATTTCGGCGAGACAGATTCTCGAAACAAACGCGTGGCGTTTGGTATAAAGTCCAAGGATCGTGCCAAGCATATGTATGTGATTGGGAAAACTGGCATGGGAAAGTCGACCTTGCTTGAGAACCTTGCTATTCAAGACATTCAAAACGGCAATGGTGTAGCCTTCATCGACCCGCACGGAGGCACGGCGGAAAAGCTCCTCGAATACATTCCTCAAGAGCGCCTTAAGGACGTGCTCTACTTTGCTCCGTTTGACCTCGAGCATCCCGTCTCATTCAACGTCATGGAAGATGTCGGCGCGGATAAGCGACACCTCGTGGTGAATGGCCTCATGTCCACATTCGAGAAGATCTGGGTCGATGCCTGGAGCGCCAGAATGGCCTACATTTTGAACAACACCCTGCTTGCTCTTCTTGAGTTCCCAGGAGCAACACTTCTTGGTGTAAACAGGATGCTCGCAGACAAAGAATACAGAAAGAAAGTTGTCTCTAATGTGAAGGATCCATCGGTCAAAGCATTTTGGACCGAAGAATTTGCGGGCTACACCGAAAAATTTGCGGCCGAAGCGACTCCTGCCATCCAAAACAAGGTCGGACAATTTACTTCAAATCCTCTTGTGCGAAACCTCATCGGTCAGAGTGTCTCGACGTTTGATATTCGAAAGTTCATGGATGAGAAGAAGATCCTCATTGTGAACCTTTCTAAAGGGCGCGTTGGGGAAGGCAACGCGAACCTCATCGGTTCGATGCTCATAACAAAAATCTACCTCGCCGCGATGTCCCGCGCTGATCGAAGCGAAGCCGAACTTCAAAAGCTTCCTAACTTCTATCTCTATGTGGACGAGTTCCAATCTTTCGCGAACAAATCTTTCGCAGACATTTTGTCTGAAGCGCGCAAATATAAACTCAACCTCACTATCGCGCACCAATACATCGAACAGATGGAAGAAGAAGTGAGAGATGCGGTGTTCGGAAACGTTGGTACCATGATCGCCTTCAGGGTCGGCGCATTTGACGCAGAAGTCCTCGAAAAGGAATTTGCCCCGACCTTTACCGCAGAGGACTTGGTGAATCTAGGATTCACGCAGGTGTATCTCAAACTCATGATAGACGGAGTGTCCTCTCAGCCTTTCTCAGCTACTACTACGGCTCCCATCCCGCGACCAGCCGTGAGCTACAAGGAAGAAGCGATCGCAAATTCTCGCGCTCAATATACGAAGCCCAGAGCTGAAGTTGAGAAGAATATCAATGATTGGCACGAAGAAGGTAAGGTAGAAAGGCCTGCTCGCGCCCCGGAACGATCTGAACGCCCTATGCAGAGATCTACTGATAGACCAGCCGATCAATTTGAAAGGGGAGGAGATCGCAGGTCTCCAATGCCTCGCAGATCAGAACCTATGCCAATCGACATGCGTGGGAAAAGAGAAGAAACCAAAATAAAAAAAGAAACGCCTCTTCCTCCTGTTCATGATGATTTTAAACCACTTGCTTCGATCTCTCTTGCGGATTTTAACAAAAAAAACGATAACCAAAGACAGCCAAGCCCCAAGAATATATCAGATCTTAGAAGTGTCCTCGCAAACATCGTAAAAGCAGAACCAAAACCTTCTCCCGCCCCAGCCCCTGTTCAGAAGTCTGCTCCTCAAGCTCACGCCAAAGAGGTTCCTGAAGCTGAATTGAGAGCGCTCTTAGGCGTAGAAGAATAATATGCGGGTACTTATATTTTCCATTGCCTATCATCCTATGATCGGTGGCGCAGAGGTCGCGGTCAAAGAGATCACGGACCGCTTGCCCGAACATGAGTTTGAGATGGTGACTCTCCAGTTCGATCCTTCTCATCCAAAGGTAGAGCGTATTGGTAATGTTGTCGTGCACCGCATCAATACCTCCAAACTTATGTTTCCATTTGAAGCCTCTTTTTATGGCAAATCCCTTCATAAAGAGAAAAAGTTCGATGCGATCTGGTCCATCATGGCGGCGTATGCCGGGTTTGCCAGTTTGTTCTTCAAGATGTCGCATCCGGAGGTGCCCTATATATTGACCTTGCAGGAAGGAGATCCGATCGAATCCATCAAAGCCAAGACATGGTTCGTCTCTCCGATCTTTCGAAAAATATTCATGCGAGCGGACAAGATCCAGGCCATCTCATATTTTCTCGCAGACTTTGCGGAAGCGATGGGGTATAAGGGCAAGGTCGAGGTCATCCCCAACGGAGTGGATTACAAGTCATTTGCCGAGCTTCCTGACCCTCATCGAATGCAGGAAATACTTGAGAGATTTGAAAAAAAGGATACAGAGACCTATCTCATCACGACTTCAAGGTTGGTAAAAAAGAATGGGATCGATGATGTGATCAAGGCGGTCGCGCTTTTGCCTAAGACCGTAAAGTTTCTGATCCTGGGGACAGGTCCTGATCAAAAGATACTCGAGAGCTTGGCACGCAGATGCGGAGTGGAGACTCAGGTAAAGTTCCTTGGATACGTTGAGTATAAAAACATACCTCTCTACCTCCACGCGTCGGATATTTTTATTCGCCCTTCGCTTTCTGAAGGTTTTGGCAACTCCTTCATCGAAGCCATGGCAGCGGGGCTTCCTGTGATTGCCACTGCGGTTGGGGGGATCATTGATTTTGTGTTCGATCCAGACAAAGACCACGACATGCCGCCTACTGGCCTCTTTGTGAATGTAAAGGATCCAGAAAGCATTAAGACTCAAATCCTGCGGTTGATAGACGACAAAGAGCTTCGCGAGAAACTTGTCTCAAACGGAAAGAAACTTGCTGAAGAAAAATACGATTGGAACCTCGTGGCTAAGGAAATGAGAGAGCGAATATTCACAAAATAACATGCGTATTCTTATTACATCAGGACTTTCGGCAAGAGACATCGGAGGGCCAGCACAGTATGCGCCGAATTTGGCCAGCGAGCTGAAAAAGCTCGGGCATGAGGTCGATGTTATCTGTTATGGAGTCGAGAAAAAGCTCCCGGTGGGAATCCGTCATCTGTGGTTCTTTGAACGGATCCTGCCAAAAGTCTGGAACGCAGATCTTGTGCTGGCCCTCGATACCTTTAGCGTAGGAGTGCCTTCTGTCGCCGCAGCGAATCTCTTGGGCAAGCGTTCGATAGTCCGAGTAGGCGGGGATTTCTTGTGGGAATCATATATAAACCGAACTAAAGAAAAGTTGCCTCTGCCAGCATTTTACGAATCCCACCCAGTCTTCACCATAAAAGAGCGCATCATAATTGCCTGCACGAAATTTTTGGCTCACTCATCTATCCTTGCTTTTAATACTGAGTGGCAACGTTCTATCTGGGAAAAACCATACGAACTTGATCTCGCTCGGGCTCGTCTGGTCAAGAATTTTATTCCTGAAAAGAAACAAGGAGAAATACCAAAAGAAAAGAATTTTATATGGGCAGGCCGAAAGATCACTTTGAAGAATCTCGAGATCCTTGGTTGTGCCATAGAGAAGATTCGTACCAAATATCCGGAGGTCAGACTTGAGATGATCACGAACTTGTCTCGCGAAGATCTCGAGGCCAAGCTGAAAGCTTGCTATGCCGTTATCCTTCCATCGCTTTCGGATGTTTGTCCTAACTTTATCCTTGAAGGAGCTTCGTTCAACAAGCCTTTTATTATGACCAAGTACACAGGCATACCAGAGATCTATCCGGAAGGAGGGGCGTTCATCGATCCGAAAGATCAGACAGAACTCGAACGGGCGATCGAGCGAATGCTGGATCCTGAGATCTACGCTTCTTTTGTCCAGAAACTTTCTACTGCAACGTCGAGGTCGTGGAGCGAACTTGCCCACGAATACTTGAGTATAATAGGCTGATGGAAAGCTCCCGCCTAAAAGTGCTCATGATCTCAAACGACAGGAACGAAGCAGTTCCTGGAACTCGGGCAGCCGAGAGGATGAAAGAATATGGCGAGCTTGTAGAAGAGCTCCACATCGTCCTCATGTCTGATGCCAAGCATGGACTCAAGAATGTACAGCTTTCAAAGAACACGTGGGTCTATCCTACGAATTCTCCTTCACGATGGCTGCGTCCGTTCGGTGCGGCAAAGCTCGGGAAGAAACTCGTCTTTGATAAAAAGTTCGTGCGTGGGGGATCGCTTATTACCGCGCAGGATCCTTTTGAGTGCGGATGGGCGGGGCGATCTATAAAGAATGCATGGAGGATCCCGCTTGAGGTGCAGCTTCACACGGACCCCTTTTCTCCTTATTTTAGTGGTTTTTTGAATTCTATTCGACAGAAGATCGCAGACAAGGTGGTGAGATCCGCGGATTCTATCCGTGTGGTTGGAGCCCCTCTGCGTGATGCTCTTATGCAAAAATTCTCACTTCCTGAGGCGAGCATCTCGGTTCTTCCGATCTATATGGATACAAAAAAGATCGCAGAGGAGAAGGCTGTGTTCGACCTTCATGCGAGGTACGGATGGCTTTTTATCGTGTTGATGGTCTCTCGCTTAACTCCAGAGAAGAATATTCCACTTGGACTTGAAGCCTTTGCGCGCCTGAGGAAATTTTTTCCAGATTCAGGCCTTGTGATCGTTGGTTCCGGTCCGGAAGAAGAAAGTCTTAGATCAAAAGTGAAAGAACTTGGCATAAAAAACAACGTAGCGTTTGCCGGCTGGCAATCGAATCTCGCGTCATATTATAAGAGCGCCAATATCTTTCTTCAGACCTCACGATTTGAGGGATACGGGCTCTCGCTCATCGAAGCGGGGATATCTGGTACCCCCGTGGTAACCACCCCAGTGGGGATAGCCCAGGAGCTTAAAAACGGCCTAGAGGCCTATATTTGCCCCCAAAATGACCCAGAATACATGTTTAATGCCATGTATGACCTCCTTGAGAATAATGAGAAAAGGCAGGTTTTAGCGGCCAATTTGAAGCACAAGCTCGACACCATCCTTATCTCTAAAGAAGAGTATATGCAGAGGCTTTTGGCGGCATGGATCGAGACCGCCGAGAAGGTTAAGGCCTAAAGAAATTTCGGGCGCCTGAGATCGCTGTTGCAACCCCCGCTTTCGTCGTAAGCGCATCCATGGAGATCCTTTGTAATTCATACGGGTCTGTACCTTTCTTGTTTATCCCTTCGATGGTACTCAAGGCGGCTGAGAATTCTTTCTGTATCACAATTTTTGTATCATTGTTCATGTCTTCCTTTTGGCCGTTCGGATAACAGAAGGTGCGAGAAATTGAGCCGATCTTTTCTTCAAGTATTTTTTTTGAACCGAGGATCTCTTCTTCAAGACGCTCTCTGTTCACTTTGCTGAGTATCGGATGAGACTGAGTGTGAGCTCCAAATTTCATGCCGGCGTTCTGCATTTCCCGGATCCCTTCTATGGACAATGGAGCATACACCGATCTGACTTCTTCGAAATCAAAAAGTTTTTTTTGATATTCGTTTTCGAGGCGTTCAATCTCTGCTGCTCTATCCACATCCGGCATCAATTTTAATGAGTGCCGTACAGTTGCATCATTCTTGAGTCCGATATATTCGAGACGGTCCATCCACAACGCTTTCTTTTCAAATACAAAATCTGTAGGAATAAAGAATGTAGCAGTAACTCCTCCATCTCTGAGCAGGGGGAATGCATAGGTATAAAAATTCTTATATCCATCATCGAAAGTGATCACGAGAGAATGTGGAGGCAGGGTTCCTGCTTTTTGTTTTTCAAGCGCTTCATCAAGATCAAGTACCGTGTAATATTTTTTGATATACGAAAGATGCATTTTAAAGACCTCAGGTGCGATGAACTTGCCTCGGTAGTTATACATGCCTCGGGCTTCAGTGGGAGCTACTCCGTGATACAGGAGTATGGTCAGGTCATGCGTATGGAGCGCTCTAAAAAGGCCTGGGATGCCCAAAGCGTACAGAAGGCGTATGATGAAGGTCTTCCACATTATCCCTGTATAATAACCTAAATGAGGCTTCTTATCTGCACTCAAAAGATCGACCAACAAGACCCTATTTTGGGATTTTTTCACTCGTGGGTCGAAGAGTTTGCCAAACTCTGTGACCAGGTAACCGTTGTCTGCCTTGAAGAAGGAGAGCATCATTTGCCTCGAAATGTTCGAGTGTTTTCTCTAGGCAAGGACAAGGGCAGGACTCGCCTAGGGTATCTGAGAAATTTCTATAAATTCATTTGGAAAACCAGGAAAGAGTACGACACTGTGTTTGTCCATATGAACCCGGAGTATGTGATCTTGGGCGGGTTGCTTTGGAAGATCTGGAACAAAAAGATAGCTCTGTGGTATGTTCATCGTGAAGTTGATGAGAAGCTCAAGATTGCAGAGAAGTTCGCCGACATGATCTTTACCGCTTCTAAAGAAGGATTCGGCATACAAAGTAGCAAAGTGCACGTGGTTGGGCATGGGATAGACGCTAATAAGTTTCCACCTGTTTCCTCAGATCTTTCGCAAGGTATCGAACTTGTATATTTGGGGCGTATAAGCAAGATAAAGAATTTGGAGACGATTCTTCGAGCCGGGGCTCTCTTGCCTCAGGTTTCTCATATTCGCTTTATCGGTCCCAGTGTTACTGTAGAAGATCAAACTTATCAGATCGCCCTCGAAAAACTTGCAAGCGAGCTCAAGATTCAAGATAGAGTAACTTTTGTGAAAGAGATGAAGGATGACCAGATGTTCAGTTCAGGGTCCGTTTCTGTGAATGCCTCCCCTGATGGTGGGATGGATAAGGCGGTCTTGGGATCATTGGCGACAGGTGTTCCTACCTTTGCCTCAAATAGTGCCTTTAGAAATGTGTTCGGAGAATATTGGGATACCTTCTCATACGCTTATGGAGATGAGGTTTCTCTTGCCGATCGAATCCAGGCTTTTGGGTCCATGGCACATGATACTCGATCATCAATACTTTCAGGCCTTAGAGAAAAGATGAGCCAAGAATATAGCGTTACTACAGTGATCGGTAACATAATGCACAGGCTCCAATGAAAAGAAGGCTTCACAGGATCATAGAGAAGATAAAAACCTTCATTAAAAGATATGTGGTGGTTGATGAGCTGTTCATAGCTCGAGAGCAATTTAAACTGGATAACGCAGAGCGAGGACTTAGATATGTCTACCCATTGAACCAAGACAGTGTTGTGGTAGACCTCGGAGGATATGTGGGTGAATGGGCAGAAAGGATATCCACTATGTATGACTGTACGATCTACATCTTTGAACCAGTCAAAGAGTTCGCCGACCAAGCTATTCAAAGATTTAAAGACAATAAGAAAGTTCATATATATACCTTTGGAGTTTCAGATAAAGATGAAGAAACAACGATCTCCCTGAATGGGGTGGCTTCGAGTGTCTTTGTAGCTGGAAAGGGAACATCCATAAAACTGCGAGATATAAAGACAGTTTTTGAAGAGCTCCACATCAAGAACGTTGATCTTTTAAAAATGAACATCGAAGGGGGAGAATACGCCGTGCTCCCGCGGATGATAGAGAACGATATGATATCTAAGTGTAAAGACCTTCAGATAGAATTCCATCATTTTTATCCAGATGCAGAAAAGCTTCGAGAAAATATTAGAAGTTCTCTAAAGAAGACCCATCATTTAACATATGATTATCCTTTCTTCTTTGAGAGCTGGAGAAAAGATGATGAAATAATAGTATGAAAAAAGTCCTTTTCTTCGGTATCTATGATAGAGAGTATTCTCGAAACAAGGTTATCATCCAAGGGCTTCTTGAGAATGGATATGAGATCGTGCATACCAATATTGATCCAAAGATCCACAAAGGGATCAAAAAATACTGGCTCCTCATTAAAGAAGCTAAAAAGATAAAGGTCGAAAATGTTGATTTTGTGTTCGTGGCTTTCCCAGGCCATACCTGCGTATGGCTCGCCAAGATCCTGTTCCCGAACAAGAAAATAGTGTTCGATATATTTATTTCTCAGTATGCATCGAACGTCGTAGACAGGAAAGTGCATGCGCCCTGGAGTCTCAAGGCATTCAAAGATTACTTTTTGGATTGGTACAGCATACGGGTTGCGGATGTGGTGGTGATCGACGCCGACGAGCACATCAAGGCGTTCGGAAGAAAGTACGGGCTCAAGAAAGAGAAATCGATCCGCATATTTTTAAGCTCGGCTCTGAAGCCCGTGGATCATCCCAAGGATACGAGCGGAAGGCCTGAGTTCATCGTGCATTACCATGGGACCTTCATCGGTCTTCATGGGATCGAACATATCATCCGAGCGGCCAAGATCGTCGAAGGGAATCCTCGTATCAAGTTCAATATGATCGGCGGCGGGCAGCTTCAAAAAGAGATGAAAAATTTGGCCGAATCCACCGGTCTTAAAAACATGGAATTTTTTGGACGCATCCCAGATTATCAGGATGTGCTGAAACGGATCGACGATTGTGACGTTCTCCTCGGAGCTTTTGGCACGACAGAACGAGGACATTGGGTGATCATGAATAAGATCTTTGAAGGTATGGTGTTCGGTAAGGCGATGGTGTCTGCGGATACTCCAGGCATGAGGGAGCTTTTTACTGATCGAGAAAATGTGCTTATGTGCAGGGCGGGAGATCCCGAAGACCTGGCTACAAAGGTCCTTGAGCTTGAGGCAAATGAAGATCTAAAGAAAAAGATCGGACAAGGAGCCCTCGATCTCTTTAAAGAGAAGCTTTCCCCAAAGGAGCTGGTTGAAGAATTCCTGCGAGACCTATATATGATCATATGAACCTTCTTGCCATACTCAGAATAAAAGATCAGATTGCCACGATCGACGAATGCCTTTCAAAGCTCTCAAGAATTGTCGATGAGATCATTCTCATAGACAACGGCTCGACCGATGGGACTCTGGAAAGGTATAAGGCGTATCCAAAGATCATAAAGATCATGTATACCGAAGGGTATGATGAAGGCCGGGATAAGATCATGCTCCTTGAGGAAGCCAAGCTTCGTAGTCCCGATTGGATACTCTGGATCGATGCGGACGAAGTGTTCGAAGATCACTTTACGAGGGCTGTCGCAGAGCAGTATATGAGGTCAGGTTATAATCGCATCACGTTTCGAATGTGTAATTTTTGGCTCGATAGAAAACATTGCAGGTTCGACAGCCAGTATTATCTCTACAACCTCCACCCACAAAGAAGCATGTGGAAGAACGTGCCAAGCGCATATTTTAGAAATAAAAAACTCCACAATGGGGATATTTTTGGTGTACCAGGAAAGAGCTTTTTGTCCCCCTATCGCTTGAAACATTATGGCTATGTGGACCGAGCAAAGATGCAGGAAAAGCTTGATCGATACCTTGCTGAGGACAAAAGCGGGGACAGGGATTATATAAAGTTCATTGATCCTAATTTACCAAGCCGAACCTATCTATGGAGAGAATTTAAGAATAAGGACACAAACTACGGATATATACTCTTATATAAGTATGTCTGTAACATCTTGTGGTTCGCTGAAAGAGTACGACTAAAAATATTCAAAAAATGAAGCCCTGGGAAATCTTTTTTAAGGAAAGGACAAAGCAGATCTTTAATGAGAAAAAGATCATTTTGGATATTGGCGGAGGACTCAGGGTGATCAAAGAGAAAGGGAATAGATATGATGCTCAACGAGAATGGATCAGGTCGTATATAGAAAAAACCGATTACAAGGTGCTCGATGTGATCGATACGTATCACCCAGACATTGTGGGAGATATTCATGCTTTGCCACTTTCGAATGAAAGCATTGAAGGGTTGTTTGCTATCGCCATCCTTCAACATGTTGAAGACCCGAAACAGGCGTTCAAAGAAATACATCGTGTACTCGCTCCCGGAGGGTATGCATTTATCTATGTACCATTTCTCTACTATTATCATGGAGAAAAAGGCTACTATAAGGACTATTGGAGATATACAGAGGATTCGCTCAGACTCTTGGCCAAAGACTTTTCTGGCGTTGAGATCGTTAATGTCCGGGGAGCGATCGAAACCTGGATCAAGATCTCTCCGCTTGGCAGAATAGGATTTTTGAATGACCTGGCGTATCTTCTAGATCGCCTCACAGGGAAACTCAATTCCAAACAAACGAGCGGTTACAATGTCTTTTTAACCAAATAGTTGTACTATAAGGCCGTGAAAATCACCTATATAGCGGATGTGAGGCTTCCCACGGAGAAAGCCCACGGAGTCCAGATTATGAAGTCCTGTGAAGCCTTTGTGCTCTCTGGGGCCACCGTGGAACTCATCATCCCAGATCGAGAGAACCCAATAAAAAAGGACCCTTTTGACTACTACGGCGTAGAGAGAATATTCAGTATTCGAAAGATCAAAAGCCCAAGCCTTATGCGGTTTGAGAAATATCTCGGAGCCCTTGCTTTTCGCCTTCAAGTAGCGGGATTTTTATCTCGACTTGCACTTCTTAGGGTTCCAAAGGAGACCATTGTATATACAAGGAGCACCGAAGTGGCGTGGCTTTTTTCTATGCGTGGGTATAAAACCGTGTTTGAAGCGCATGTGTGGCCGGAGACGAAGATATCCCTTTTTGTAAGACTGCTTTCGAAAGTCTATCTTATCGTCTGTAATTCAGGAGGCAC
This sequence comes from Patescibacteria group bacterium, assembly GCA_040389345.1. Lineage (GTDB taxonomy): Bacteria > Patescibacteriota > Minisyncoccia > Phycocordibacterales > Zambryskibacteraceae > JAIFWN01. Next base: position 28,709 of record JAZKAE010000001.1, on the reverse strand, counting down.
TGAAGAAGAATTCAAAAAAAGAGGAATGAATACTTTGGCTGTCCCAAATGGGGTAGACCTCTCAATGTTTGATATTAAAGCTGATCCAATACTTCTTCGGGAGAAGCTCGGATTACCACAAGATAAGAAGGTCATCCTCTATACCGGACATCTATATGCCTGGAAGGGTGTAGATGTGGTGTTTAAGGCGGCGTCTCTTATGAAGGATGATCCGCATGTAGTTTTTGTATTGGTGGGGGGAACACAGAAGGACATCGAGAAATATAAAAACTTAGTCCAGAATAATGCTTTGGATAATGTGATGCTTTTGGGCCATAAAGAGCAGAAGGCGCTTCCTGAGTTCCTCAGGGCCTCAGATGCGCTTCTTATCCCCAATATTCCTATTTCTATTGAGTCAGAGAAATATACCTCTCCTATTAAGATGTTTGAATATATGGCAAGCGGGCGACCGATCATTGCCTCAGATATGCCTTCGATGCGAGAAATTTTGAATGAAAAAAACGCGACTCTCATTACTCCCGGAAGCGCTGAGGCCCTTAAGGCAGCCATTCATGATCTTAGGGACACTGGCGCAGAAGCCCGGAGGGATGTGGAAAACTTTACTTGGGAAAAACGCGCTCTGAAGATTCTCTCAAAAATCTCCACACAATAAGCATAATGCTTTTTATTTTGAGGTAGAGGGTAGGGGCATTTAACATAGCGAACATCATATTTGCTCCAAGATTTGATGATGATCGGCGGGAAAAATACTTGGTGAGAAAGGGCCAGGCTTTCTCACCCTTCTTTTCTTTGCTGTAGACTACGGCTTCATAGGACATGATGAGAGGAAACCCGGCTCTCTTTGCACATAGTGAAAAATTCATATCCGCCGCATGATGGGGAAGTAGAGAAGTAAAGAGACCTGTTTTTTTGAACACTTCAACTGGCACCAAAACGCCTCGGGTAGTCAGCGCGTCCACCTTTTTTGTCTTTGTGCTTGGATCGTATTCTCTATTTGGGAAAGAGTAGGTGCTCCAGTCGATCAAGATCCCTGCATCGTGAATACGGTCATCATAAAAATTTTTCACAAGAGATCCGACGACAGCCCGGCCGTTTTCTGTGCTTGTCCTTATATGCTCATCCAGATAATTCGATTTTACCTCAACGTCGTTGTTGATAATAAGCACGAAATCTCCTTCTTTTGCTTTGGGCAGCACGAATCGAAGCCCCATGTTCACAGACTCAGCCCACCACCAGTCTCCAGCGCCTTCTATGATCTGGATATCCGGATAGCGCACGCGAATCTCCTCTTTCGAACCATCGGTCGAGCCATCATCAACAATGGTAATATCAAAATCCTTATACGTTTGTAGAGAAAGTGAAGCAAGGAGTTCGAGTGTCAGCTGCTTTCTGTTCAGTATGGGGAGGATGATATAGATCATTGCTTAGTAGCTGTGATGATGAGGCAGTCCCCAAGTCCGCATACATCTAGGATCCTGTTGAACACAGTGACGCAGGCGACGATGAATTTGAATATATAAGGCTTGAGGGAAAGAGCTTTTGAAGACTCACCAGTTGAATCCTTGGTTTTTTCTTTAGGCTTGCCGCTCCAGTACGGGTTCTTCACTCCGAGCTTTTGGGGATGACGAATTGCATGCAGGTGATGAAGTGTCCAGGCGGTAGGGCTCACAGTTCTTGTTTCTGTCACACTGAATCCAAACTTCTCAAGGAGAAGGCGCAGAGAATCTTTAGTGAAGATCTGTTGATGATAAGGGATGTGCCAGTTGACCCAAGCGCGGCCAAACATAAATCTTTGGATACTCCCTGCATTGGGCGTGCTCATGATGATAGTACCGCCCGGCTTTAAGAGCTTATAAGCCGAGTTCATGAAGCTCTCAAGGTTTATAATGTGCTCGATGAGTTGGTTTGCAATAATGATGTCGAATTTCTCCGGCAAGGATGGATAGTCTTCGATCGTACCTATATAGATATCCAGACGAAGCTCATCTTTGATGCGCCTGATGTTCTCATCTGCTTCTATGCCATGAGCTTCATACCCGAGTGCCTCAAGCTGAAGAAGAGAGCGCCCGTCTCCGCATCCGACATCAAGCACTCTCCCAGTTCCTGGAGGAAGCATAAAGTGGATCTTGTGGTTGCCCTTCAGCCAATTGCTGCGTCGCGAATCCTTGTCTGTTTCCGGTTTGAATCCAGCTCTGATCTTTTTTGGGTCGACGTCGTTGTAAGGATAATGGTCTGAATACAAAGGTCCGATCTCTGCCTCTGTGAGCGGGGGAAGGGTGATCAAAAGTCCGCATGAGGTACAGCGAGAGATATCAAAGGCTTTGGGATAGCCATATCTGTCATCAAACACATGTTTCTTGTAAGGTCGGAGCTCCGCACCACAGACTTTGCAAGTACTCATTTGTTTTTATAAAAACTGATCATCCTCTTCAATCCTTCTCGTATATCTATCTTTGGGGTCCAGCCAAGTTCATGCTTTATTTTTGAGATATCAAAATAGAAGCTTCCAATATCGAACCCTTTGAACTCATCGGGTGAAGGCATAAGAATAAAGTTCCCACTACCGCTTTCATCCACGATCATTTGAGCCACTTCCGAGAAAAGCACTTGAGTGCCAGACCCTGCGTTGTACACTCCTTTTTTCTCAGGTATAGCCATGAGTTTAATGAGAACCTCTACCACATCATCGATATAGATAAGATCTTTGCGATCACTGCCATGGCTATAAACATGAAATGTTTCGCTGTTGAGAGCCATTTTTACAAACTTCTCTATAACACTTCGAGTCGGCTTGCCTGTCAGGGAAGGGCCGTATATCGGAGGGAACCGAACAATGATCGAAGGCAGGCCATGGGCCTTCTCATAGATATAGCAGTATTCCTCTGCAGCTACTTTGTGAACGCCATACAAAGAAATTGGCTTCTGGGGGTGATTTTCAGCTACAGGAAGATGCTCTTCTTTGACCTGGCCAAACTGCATACTTGAGCCTATGTAGATATAGGTAGCATGCGGGTTCACGTTCTTGCGCGCCTCAAGGACGTTTATTTGGCCTTTCAAGTTCACATTGAAGTCAGTATACGGATCAAAGGTTTTAGTTGTTTGTACAACTGTCGCTAAGTTCACTATGATGTCAGCATCTTTGATTGCAGAAGCGACGTCATCATAGTGTGTAATATCACCATTCAACAGGCGCGCATTCTGATATGCTTCGATATTCTGAAGTTCTTTAGGATCTCTGCAAAGGACCGTTACTAGGGCTTCTTCATGTATAAGCCGTTTAGTAAGATGCGCTCCGATGAATCCGCTTCCGCCCAAAATGAGGATCTTTTTGTCTTTCATGTCAGTAGTGTACTAGAGTACTGTATTTATTCTCAAAATACTCACGTTTATCTCGATAATATTCCCAGTCTATATTTTCGTTGAATACGATGTAAGGAATATTCCCATAGTAAGAAGCAAAAGCTCCAAAGGTACTATTAGAGCCAATGATGGCATCTGTTTTGGAGAGAAGAAATAGATCCTCGACAGGCGAGCCGTTTGAAACTTGGATATTTAATCCTTTAAATGCATCCACATCTATGTTCTCGTCTGAGCAAAGGACAAAGGTGGCAGACTTGCCCAAAAATTTGAGATATTCATCGAGAATATTTCGAACAGCGCCCTGCTCAAAATAGTATTGTCCGCCTGCCCAGGTCTTGTAATCTCCTTGTCGAATATGAACACCGACGAGGTGGTCTGTGTTTCTTCTAAGACCGGCAATTCTTTCTTCAATTTTTTTAGTGATCCTGTCTTTAGGCCTGAAGTACGCGAGTATCTCTTTTCTGTATTTTGCTATGCCGACCGGGTTCCTAAATAACCAGCCGATAGTATATATGGTCTTCTCATCTTGTGATGAAAGGGGATCTGTTTTGTTTGAAGGAGGAAGATAGATGGGGTGGATGCCATCATCAGATATGACCTGCTCAGAGTAGAGGTATTTCATTGCTCTGACAAATTTATCTGGCGCACCGATCATGCGGTACCACTTATGCTTGATAAGTTCTCCAAACAAAATAAACTGTATGAAATAGTTTCGTGGGAAGGGAATATTAAAATCAGCGGCATATCTCCAGAAAGAGTAATTCTCAAGTGTATATCCTTTTTCTAAGGAATACGCGTACAGGCTCATAAAATTCCACAGCTGATTAGCCAGCCTTCCGCCGTTGTGGTCGAGAATTATGATTCTCTTTTTCATTATTTTGATCTATAGAACGCAAGGGTTCTTTTCAAGCCTTCTTCAAAGCTTACTTTGGGTTTCCAGCCCAGTTTCTGGATCTTTGAAATATCGAGGAAATAACGGAAATCATGTCCGAGTCTATCCGGAACAAAATGGATAGATTTTTTATCTCTACCAGTGAGCCTTAAAAGCTTCTCCACTACTTCAATATTTGGGTATTCAGTTTCTGCCCCGATATTATAGACCTCCCCTGATCTTCCTTTATGGAATACAAGGTCAAGGCCCCGAACATGGTCATCTACATAGAGCCATTCACGCATCTGAGCACCCCTGCCATAGAGAGGAACCTTTTCCCCAGCAAGAAGTTTTTTAAGGAAGAGAGGGATAAGTTTTGTAGCGTCTTGCCGAGGGCCGTAGTTGTTAGAACATCGAGTAACAACCGTATCCATCCCAAATGTCTTGTGATAAGCGCGAACAAAGAATTCTGCTCCTGCCTTCGAGGCACTATATGGATTGTTCGGCTGAAGCGGAGATTCTTCAGTGAATGGAGCATCCTCTTTTTGAAGGGCTCCATATACTTCATCAGTTGAAATATGATGGAATCGCTTAAGGCCGTACTTATGAGAAAGATAGAGAAGGTTGTTCGTCCCATTGACATTCACTTCAGAAAAGAGAATGGGATTTTTGATGCTTAGATCAACATGGGTTTCGGCTGCCAAATGGATCACATCAGTTATGGCATTGTCATGAAAGATCTTTTTGAGCTCTACTCGATCTCTAATGTCACATTTAAAGAAGATGAAATTTTTCTTTCCCCATACTTCTATATTGTCTTTACTAGCAATACTGGTAAGCGAATCAACCCCAATAAAACTATAAGAAGGGTATTTCTTGACCATGAAGTTCAAGAAATTTGAGCCGATGAAGCCTGCGACTCCGGTAACTAATATAGTTCTTTTATTTGCCATTATTTTTCTTTTTTTGATAGTAGACAGATGCTTCGACCAAGGCATCTATGCTTCCTATATCAAACCAGCTTTTCTTTAGGGTCACAGCCCTGAGGGTTCCTTCTTGTATATACGCGTTGTTTATATCCGTTATCTCTTTTTCACCGCGCTTGGAGGCTTCTTGTCCTACCATTTTCTCAAAGACACTGTTGTCGTAGATGTATACTCCAACCACAGCAAGATCCCCTATATTCTTTTTGGGTTTCTCCACTATTTCTTTGACCACATTGTTATCATCTACAACAGCGATGCCGAACTGGTCTGGATTTTTTACCTTCTTGAGAAATACAGTTGCTCCATGACTGAAATTGCGGACGTGCTCGGAAATGTCATCCTCTAGTAAGTTATCTCCTAGATAGAGAATACAGTTGTCGTAACCGACATAATCTTTGGCTATGTATAGTCCGTAAGCGATACCAGATGCTTGGTTTTGGATCCCATACACGATCTGCACTTGTTTACCAGTTCCCTTCGAAATGAAGTTTTCCCCTGAGCCTAGGAGTCTGACATAACTGTCTAGATAGTCGGGAGGGCAGACGATCATAATATGATCGACCCCAGCAGATACTAGCTTCTCGATTCCGTAATATATGACGGGCTTGTCATATATAGGTAATAAATGTTTATTAGTTACCCTAGTAAGGGGATAAAGGCGCGTACCCTTGCCGCCTGCTAAGATGACGCCTTTCATATTTATGGCTTATTGTATGCCTAAATAGGGGGAAATCAAGGGTGAGAGGTCCTGCCCAGTATACGGTCTATTAGTTCGCTCATTTTCATTCGAACTAGTAGAAATATATCCTTTTTGACCTGCCTCCATAGGGAGGGTCGAGTTGTCGCTCCATATCTAAATCCAGGATGTACGATCCTTATCCTCTCGAATCCTTCATAGACCTGTGCCATATATTCATCGTAGATGCATGTTTTTTCAGGAGAGGGAAGGGTGTAATCATAGCCCGTTGCTGGCCCATTCGGCAGAAAAAAATATGATGGATAATAATGCCTGAACACCGAAAAATGAAAGCATATTAGAGGTACTCCGAGCACATACACCTGGCCATCAATTTTTTGTACAGTTCCTCGGTAATTCTTTATATTCCATGTAGCAACATCTGCCCCGAGGTTCTCCGATATCTTTACTCCTTCGAATTTTTCTTCAAAATAGTCAAGATACTTTTGGTCTCCAAGTTTCCCTGGTTCAGCTTTGAGGTAGCACCACTCATTGCACTGCTGTCTCCACCATTCAATGATCCTTTTGCCCTCATCAACATTTCTAAACATGATCATCCCACCGTTATATTTGCCTACTTCCTCTTCCTTATATTTTTTGCCCTTAGGAAGCCTGTGCGGGAAGAGCATAACTGAAGCATCTCCCATTTCCTCATAGAGTGGTTCAATTGAAGAATAAAAATAAATATCTGTGTCTATGTAGAAGAGTATTTTAATCTCCGGATGCTTTTTTAGGATATATGTTGCCATCGAAGGCTTAAGTGTCCAACTGTACTCTGAGATGGTCCGGTCCTTCTTGGCTTCACGAAGCTCGTCATCTTCGATCTCTGATACCCTAATTGGAATGACATTTTTTAAATGCAATTTCTGAAGGATGTCATACGTAAGGTCGTCTAAGCACAGCATCCAGAGATTAAAATCTCCTGGAACATGTCGGAGCAGAGAGTCATGTTGGGCAAGAGCCTTCGCTAAAAACTCTTTAGCGAATATGGTATAGAAATTATATTGCTTCACTGCTTTTTAAAATGATACAAGCCCGTACCAAATCCTCTTTCTGGGTCATATAAATCAAAGAGGTCCCGCTTATAGATGTATTTTTCTTCAACAAGTGAAAGAGGCAAGAAGAGCTTGAGAACATGCTCCCGTGTGAAGGCTCTGTGAGCATTAAAATAGATCCGGCTTTCTCTATCTATTGGCACAGAGATGTACAAATTACCCTCTGGTTTTAGCACACGCTTCAGTTCTTCTGCTGACTTCTCCGAACCGAACTGGTCCAGCGGATCACCATAGCGGCCGAGGCCGATGTGCTCGATCACACAGATCGAACTCAAGGACTCAATGGAGTTATCTGGGAAAGGAAGATGGGTGACATCGCCCGTCTTGAACTCAAACCCGGGCATGCGCAGATCGACTGGGCGAATGTCTACCATGGTAGTGGGGACAAACTGAGAGACGATCCCTATGAATCCAGCTTCTGAGGCTACATCTGTGTGATGCGTGGGTTTATTTTCAAATATTTTTTTTGCGCACCACGCATCCTGATAGAAATAGACCGGGTCGACAGGAGTGTTAGTGGTCTTATCAAAGATCATGGGCTTTAAGTTCTCATCCCTGAGAGCGAAGGCAGAGTTCGCTTTGAGGTTCTTGTATGACTTAAGATCGGAAAAGAACGAGAAGAGACCCGAAAGCCTCGAGTGAATGCTCGTCTGCGTTCGTTTCATCGTGCGATAGAAAAGGAGGGCTTTTTTCATGAGTTTTTTGTATACACTGCCGTGATGCTGTGGCCGATCATGTGTGGAGCAAGGGCGTACGCTCCCATGCGGAGTATCTTCTCGGCGATAAAACCGAGACCGGGGATCCACGCAAGATTCCTGCGCCCGAGTTTTTCTAGAACAGATCTCAAGGCTACTTTGCGCGCGAATCCAACATGCTGAGACTGCAGGGATTCTAATCGTATATCAAAAAGTGTTAGAGGGAAGGCGCGAGTAAGTGCTGTGAGCGAATGAATATCCCACATGCCCATGTGGTGCGGGGGCATATTGAGATATATCTCTTGTCCGGCATGGAAAAGCACTGAATCATTGTTTGGCACGCAAATAATGAGTTTACCTCCTGGTCTCAACGCATCGATCGAGGCTTTCATAAAGGTGCCTATGTCTGCAATATGCTCGACAACTTGAAAAGAGCAAACCACATCATATTCACCAGGATGGGCCTTAGTATGCTCCTCGATCGATTCATGGAGCACCTTGAATCCTCGGGCTTGGCCTTCTCTCACTGCGCTTTCATTGAGCTCAAGTCCCGTGGCTTTGATGTTTTGTTTCTGTACTTTTTCCAAAAATTCTCCTCGGCCACATCCGATCTCAAGGAGGCTGCTTGCTCCATCAATATATGTAAGAGCATCTTCGTGTTCTATCTTTGTGGTGACGTAGTACCAAGGATACTTTTCAAGCTGTTCGTAAAATTCGCCATCTCCAGCAAGGGTGAGGGGGTGATAAAACCTGTATCCCGTCATCTCATCCTCGTAAATACTGATCGAATCAAGCCCTTCAAAATATTTCTCCGTATCAATACCAAGCTCTTCTTTGTACCCACGGACAATATCTCGGACTTGGATATCTTTGATCTTCTTAGAATTTAAGCCGGTGAGAGGAGAGAGTACCATTATTGTTTGATGATATAAGCGACTCCACCTTTGGATTCATGAACAGTCTCTTTCAAGTTGTTCTTAGAGAGGAAGTCATGGACCGCTTTGGAGCAGCCTTCCCATGTATAGTAATCGTCGATGATGATCGCTCCACCCTTGGCCACATATTTGAACAGTCCATCAAGGCATTGCATGGTCGAGTCGTACCAATCTCCATCAAGGCGCAGTACTGCGATAGGGAAGCTAGGCGTGAAATTAGGGAGTGTGTCTGAGAACCAGCCTTTGTGGAGGGTCACATTCGTGGCCCCGGACATCTCCATAGCGATTTGCGCAAAGCTCATTTCGGCTTTGCAGTTATCAAAGTAGATCTTAGAGGTCTTGTCGCTTTGCCAAGCCTTGGCCCGTTCGCCATCGATCTCCTTGGCCGGAGGGAGGCCTTCGAAGCTGTCGAACAGGTGGTATTCGCGGTCGACTCCGAGCTTTTCGGCCATAGCCGCACTCATCCCGCCTCGCCACACCCCGCATTCGACTACGGCGCCCTTTATAGAAGAGAAGGAGCCAGCCAGAGTAAGGTTCTCAATGAAGACCTTTGATCTGATCATGGTGAAATCTCGATACTTCTGTTGGAGTTTTTTATTTTGCCTTGTGTCAGGGTAGGCGAGGATCATCTTACCTACATCCTTCATCCATCTAGGTGTCATCTTTAATGTGCGGGCTTTGATCATTCGTTTTAGGCGTAGCTTACTTTTGAACAGATTGTTAAATACCAGCCTATCAGCTTCTCGGTCCGCGCGCATCTCCACAGGATGTGTAAGGGGGAACATCATTGGCTCGGTAGGGATATTTGCGAATATGCTTGTGCTCGACACTGTGTGTGTGCCGTGCGCGCCGAATCCAATATTGGATACAAGGTTTACATTTGGGATGATGAATAAGCCTCCTCGCTCAAATATAGTGTAGACCCATACATAATCCCAAGTTTTAAACTCGCCCGTGTATGACTTTTCAAATGTGTCCATCCAGACTTTTTGTTCGTCTTGGGTAGGAAGGATCTGCTCTATTTTTTTTGAAGTTTTGAAGACAGGAAAGTCTTTCATGCTTGGATCAAAATGTTTCCAGGCCCGTTTCCATGTCGCCCATCCCCAGCTGTTTGGATACGCAGAGAAATAATAGCTTGCCTCCCCGCGCTTCTGTCCGAATTGAAAGTTATCCCCTGAGATATGCATCACTCGTTCATCATTTTTATATTTATCGAGCATTTCTCTAACAAATGGAAAGAACGTTGAGTCAGGAAGGCAATCGTCTTCGAGCACGATGCCTTCCTCAACATTTTCAAAGAACCAATTAAGGGCGGAGCCCATGCCTTCTATAAATCCAAGGTTTTTCTCAGGAAAGAGAGTGGATACTTCGCATTCCCAATCCACCTCTTTGATTAGGCTGCGCACCTTCTCAACCAGAGCCGCATCGTCGGGGTGGCTATCTCGGGGGCCGTCCACATAAAAGAATAATTTTTCTGGCTTTGCTTTGCGGATCTCATCAAAAGTTCTCTTTGTCGTATCGTAGCGAGTGAATGCTGTGAGGAGGATAGGGATATTCATATAAGTCTTTGTATAAAATTCTTTATCTTTTGCCTTCTGCCAATATTTCTTTGGAAAAAATTTTTGAAAAGGAATTGGTCTGCCTTTTTATCTGAAGTTATTGAAGACGGATGTACAAGAGGGAACAGCATTTCTTCTCTGGGAAGCTCCAGGGCGCGCGTATCCATCTTTTTTGTGTGAGTGGCCACTTCGCCATGTCCGATGTTTGAGACCAGATTTTTGTTTGGGACAACTGATAGACCTTTATGGGTCCACACAGCATGGACCCATTGATAATCCCACACATCCTTGCGTGTTCCTCCTTGGACCGATCTGAACGCCTCATCCCAATGGCCTATGGCCTCCTTCCCTACGATAGACTCAAGGTGAGCAAGGGGTTCTATTGTATACGAAAAGTGCTTCCACGCCCTTCTCCACGTTGCCCAGCCCCAGGTATTAGGATACACAGAGAAGTAGTAGCTTGCATCGCCTCGCATATGGCCCTCTTGGAAATTGTTCCCGCTCACTACCATGATCCGCTCGTCATCTTTGTACCTCTCGAGCATTTCCTCAGAGAATTTGAAGAACGAATCGTTAGGGACACAATCATCTTCAAGGATGATCCCTGACTCAACGTTCTCAAAGAACCAAGTGATGGCCTTGGCCGGACCGCGGCCTGCTCCAAGATTCTCATCAGGAAAAAGTGTATGCACATCGCATGGCCAGTCGACTTTTTTAATAATGCTCTTTGTCTCTTCGCATAACACTGTTTCTTCAGGCCTATCGGTGCGCGGTGCATCGACGAACATAAAGAGCTTTTGTGGCCTCGCCCTACGTATCGTCTCAAACACCGCGCTTGCTGTGTCCGGTCGATTAAAGGCTATGAGAAGGACGGGTGTAGTGAGCCCCTCCATGTTACTCAGAAGTAATGCTCCATTCCTGTTCGAGAAGGATGGGGCTGTGTTTGATGTCTGCACCTGTGCCATAGAAGTCGCCTTCAAGTACCTCAAACACTCCTAAGTTCTTTATATAGTCCTGGATCGTTTCCCCGCTGAAAAGATTAGCTGATATGTGATAGAGACCCGGAGCGAAAGGGAATTTTTGTTTGATCTCACAGCGGATAATGCCTTTGGCTGGGGCAGTATTTTTATCCTGGTTCGTATATTTGGACCAATTCAAGGCAAGGGGAGCGTTGTCTGCTCCTGTAATAGCTGAGGCGACATTGAGGTTTGAAACTTCTTTTTCGTCTTTGGATTCGTAGCCATAGCAGAATGTATATAATCCTCCAGAATAGATCTCGTTCACTCGCTCGCCCTTTTCATTCTCAACAAAGAAGGACGACAATTTTACGTTGCCCTCCCCACGTCTGTCCTTGCGGGCTGAGAGACCTCCTTCTTGAGTAAGAGGATTCGATTCTAAATATTTTGCGATCACCTCGTCGGTCTTGCCGATCATTTTGACCTTGCCGTGTTCAAGGAGAACCGTGCGCTTGCAGAGTTTTTGGATGGCAGACATATTGTGGGACACAAAGAGAACGGTGCGATGCGCCGACTGAGTAACCTCATCCATCTTGCCCAAGCATTTCTTCTGGAACTCCGCATCACCGACCGCAAGCACTTCATCAACAATGAGGATATCTGGCTCCATATGAGCGGCCACAGAGAAGGCGAGGCGTACATACATGCCCGACGAGTAGCGCTTGACCGGCGTGTCGATGAACTTCTCGACGCCTGAGAACTTCACGATGTCATCGAACTTCTCGGCGATCTCCTTGCGAGTCATGCCGAGTATTGCACCGTTCAGCATAATGTTCTCACGTCCGGTGAGCTCCGGATGAAAACCTGTGCCTACTTCAAGGAGAGAAGCGACACGTCCGCGCAGGATCACTTCGCCTTCGGTAGGAGGAGTGATCTTTGAGAGGATCTTTAGAAGAGTGGATTTGCCTGCGCCGTTTGATCCGATGATGCCGATAGCCTCGCCCTTCATCACTTCAAAATCTACACCTTTGAGCGCCCAAAAATCCTCTTTGATCTCTCGGCCGATGATCTTTTTGGCTCGATTCTTCAAAAATTGGAAAGGGTGTCTGAAAACATTGGCGATGATGTCACGCAGAGCAATATAACCTCCGCGCTGATGCGTGATGTTGTACTTCTTTGAGAGCCCTTTGACTGTGATTATTGGTTCCATATTTATACGATATCTGCAAAATACCTCTCGGTCTTTTTAAAGAAGTACACACCGATGGTCATGAGGATGGATACTGCGATAAATGAGATAAAGAGGAGCATCCAGTTCACGGGCTCGGTCCCAAGGATCGCTCCTCGTGCGGCCTTGATCACGCCGGTCATCGGATTGATCGCCAGGATCCAAGAATACTTACCAGCAACAGATGCTGGGTAGATAACCGGGGTGATGTAGAGAAGGATCTGGATGAAGTAGGGGAGCACATAGCGGACATCGCGGTACTTCACATTGATCGAAGCGAGGAAGAGCCCACCGCCGACCGCAGCGAGAAAGGTAATGAGGAGAAGGAGGGGCAGAATAAAAAGTCCGGCCAAATGAGGAGTGTAATGATAGTAGAACATGAGAACGACAAGCATGGCTGTGGCCACGAGGAAGTCGACGAGCTGAGTGATCACTGCGGAAAGCGGCAGGATGAGGCGAGGGAAGTAGACCTTGGTGATGATCGACTGGTTTCCAAGCAAGACATTTGAGGTGTCAGACAAGGCTCCAGAGAAGAACTGCCAAAAGAGGAGTCCGGTGTAGACAAAGATCGGGTAAGGAACGCCGTCCGAAGGCACCTTCAAAAGTCGTCCGAAAAACACCGAGAAAACGATCATGGTCATAAACGGCTGGAAGATCGCCCAGGCGACGCCGATGGCGGTCTGCTTGTATCTCACCTTGAGGTCTCGCCAGGTGAAAAAGTAGAGGAGTTCTTTGTACTGCCAGATCTCTCGCAAGTCGCCCATACTAAAGGTCTTTTTGGGGCGGATGACCGTTATTTCCGCCTTGTGTGTGGCCATATTGTCCGCCCAGTGTAGCAGAAATAAGGGTTTTTTCAAAGAAAAAACCCGACCAAATGGTCGGGGTGTTACATTGTTGACTTCTTGCTGATCTCTCCGGCGATCCAGTGATAGGTCTCGGCGAGGGAATCCCAGAGATCTGCTTCCGGCTTCCAGCCGAGCTTCTCCTGGGCGAGATCGTTGTTCGCGTGGCGGATCTGCCCACCCGTCGGCCCGTCGATGTGCTTTTTCACGAGCTTCTTTCCTGCAGCGTCGGAGATGATGTCCACGAGCTGGTTGATAGTGATCGACTTCGAGTCGTCCGGACCGAGATTCACTGGCCCTTCGAAGTCTGAGGTCATCAGAGCTTCGATGCCCAGGATAAGATCATCGATGTAGATGAACGGGCGAAGCTGTTCACCGTCCCCCCAGATCTCGATCTCGCCGCCGTCTGTGGCCAAAGCCACCTTGCGTGAGATTGCGGCGGGGGATTTCTCCCTACCGCCTTCGTACACTCCACCAGGGCCGAAGCAGTTGTGAAAACGTGCGATGCGAATGTTCAGGCCGTAGTTATGAGCGAAGGCCTGGTACATGCGTTCGCTGTACATCTTCTCGTAGCCGTAGTTCGAGGGCGGGTGAACCGGGTAGGCCTCATGCTCGAGTCCCTCGATCTCATCGGGGTAGATGCAGACCGATGAGGAGTAGAACACGATACCGGTGAACTTGATCTCCGCCAGACGACGAAGAATGTTCATGTTGATGAGTGCCGAGTTCACGAGGATCTCTGAATCAAAATCCCCACTGAACACGTGCGCCGCCCCGCCCATGTCTGCAGCGAACTGGTACACGCGGTCAAACTGAGGCTCCTGATCGAGAAGTTGACCCACATATCGCGGGTCCCTCAAGTCGATTCGGTTGAATACGTCAGCAGGTGAATCTTCGAAAGATGGTTCCTTGAGATCCACCCCGATGACCTGCCACCCTCGGGCCTTGAGGAACTTGACCATGTTGTGGCCAATGAATCCTCCGGCTCCGCAAACAAGTGCTCTTTTCTGCACGGTAGTCTCCGCTTGTGGGTGATATTGGTGCGTAGTCCGGCAAAACTATAACATTTCAACCTTTTATTTCAAGCCTTATACATAAAAAGAAAAACGCCTATAAATTGCGGTATAATGGCCCCATGCAAAAATATCTGAAAAACATTGTCTACGCTGGGCTTTTCCTTATTCCTTTTTTTCCTTTCCTTGTTTCTGGATCTTTCTTCTTTCCATTCATCACGACCAAGGCATTCGTCTGGAGGATCCTCGTCGAAGTGGTCTTTGCTGCCTGGGTGCTCCTCGCTCTTCTTGCCCCTCAATATAGAGTGCGAAAGTCATATATTTTGTACGGGCTTCTCGCTTTCATAGCTATCATCGGCTTGGCGGATATCTTCGGCGTCGCCCCACTTAAGAGCTTTTGGTCAAACTACGAACGCATGGAAGGCTTCATCACGCTCCTGCACCTCGGGGCTTTCTTTGTGGTCGTCGGTTCTTTCTTTAAGGAACGAGAGTGGAATTGGTGGTGGAACACTAACCTCATAGCTTCGTTTCTCATGGTGCTCTACTGCTTCGGCCAACTCCTCGGGCTCGCGGCTATTCATCAGGGAGGGGTGCGTGTAGATGGGACACTTGGCAACGCTGCATACCTGGCCGTCTATCTCTTGTTCATGACCTTTATCGCTTGTATGTATGCTGTCCGCTCCAAGGGGAACATGATGCTCCGCTCTATATATAGTATATTGGTCTTCCTTGAACTTCTGGTCCTCTACTTTACAGCGACTCGCGGGGCGATCCTCGGAGTTATCGGAGGATTTTTGCTCATCGCCCTCTTAAACATCAGGAATAAGGAATCGGCTTCTGTCAGAAAGTGGAGCATTGGCACCATTGTAGGGATCGTCATCCTCCTTGGCGGGTTCTACCTTATGCGCACTGCATCCTTTGTAGTGAATAGTCCTGTGTTGTCGCGCTTCTCATCGATCACAGCGAAGGAATTGAAGACCGAAGGCCGTTCGTTCGTATGGCCCATGGCTATACAAGGTATCAAAGAGAAACCGATCCTTGGCTGGGGGCAGGACAACTTCAGCTATGTATTCAGCGAGCATTACAACCCAAAGATGTACAGGCTCGAACCATGGTTCGATCGCGCTCATAACATCTTCCTGGATTGGGGAGTGGCAGGAGGGATCCTCGGGCTCCTCGCGTACCTCTCGCTCTATGTCTTCTTCTTATATTGTGTCTGGAAGAAAGCTCGAGGAGTGTCATATATAGAGAAGTCGATCCTCACAGGACTCTTGGCCGGATACTTCTTCCATAACCTCTTCGTCTTCGATCACTTAGTGAGCTACATTATGTTCATTTCCATCCTCGCATTCATCCATGCGCTCTCGGTATCTGAGACGGCGGGGGAGATAGGTGTAAGCGAAGAGAAGGTACTCTCATACGGGGTGCCTGTTGCAGTACTTCTTCTTGGGTTTTTCTTGTATTCATGGAACTTCCATCCGATGTCAGCGAATGCGTCTTTGATCCGCGCACTTCAGGATTCTCAAAGCGAAGGAGGTGCCATGGCTGCATCGCTTACGGATTTTAAGAGTGCTTACTCGACCCGCCTCGGCAGACCTGAGACCGTCGAATGGATCTCATCATCCGCTGAAAGCATCCTAGGCAGCAACCTGACCACCCAAGAGAAGAACGACTACTATCTGTTCGCCAAGCAAGCAGTAGAGAAGCAAGCGGCTGATCTTTCAACGGATGCAAGGTATCAGATGATCGCTGGGATCTTCTTTATGAAAACAGGATTCTCTGAAGACGCCTTAAAGTATTTGAATCGCGCCAAGGAACTCATCCCAGGCAAACAAGTTGTCTACTTTGAGATCGGCCAAACCTTGATCAGCAAAAAAGATTATCAAGGTGCGCTCGCTGCCTTCAAGCAAGCTTATGAGATGGCTCCGGAATACGGCGAAGCGCAGCATCTCTACCTCGTTGCTGCGATCTATGCGGGGGACAATAAGCTCGCGAGTGAGCTTTCATCGACGATCCCCGAGAAGGATCTCGTAGGGGATGATCGCATCGCCGGAGCGCTCCTGGCGACGAATCGGCTCTCAGACCTTATTATCTTCCTCCAAACCAAAGTAAAGGATTTTCCAGATAGCGGCCAAGCGTATACCTCTCTTGCTGCCGCCTATCTGAAAGCAGGCAACAGAGCCATGGCGCTTCAGACACTTCGGCAGATGGGAGACAATATCCCAGCGGCCAAAGCCCAAGCCGATCAGTTCATACAAGGCATCCAGAACGGAACGATAAAATAAACAACAAACCGCTTCGGCGGTTTTTTTGTTTTAGTGTTTTTTGGATTAGAAACCGATCGATCAAAATAGTTTGAAAAAAATAAAAATAAATTGAAAAAATATTTTTCAAAAATAAAAAGTTATCCACACATTTTTTCAAAGTTCTCTTGTTTGCAACATCTTCGCGTACGATAATTATTAACGAGTCGCACGTAGAAAAATATTTTTGTTTCGCAAGTTACAAAAAATATTTCTCTGCGACCTTACCAGTAATTTGTGTCCGTACGGACCAAACAACATCATGGCAGCAAAAAAGAAAGCAGCTTCAAAGAAGCGAAAGGCAGCTCCTAAGAAAAAGGCAGCAAAGAAGTCTTCAAAGAAGCGAGCATAGTCGAAAGGCTAAACAAAAACACCTCCCCGCAAGGAAGGTGTTTTTGTTTGTTCAAAAAAGCTGAAAAATGTGTTAAAATAGCGTTCTTATGGGACTTTTTGGATCACTATTCAAGGGACCGGAAGAGAAAAAATTGGCCTCATGGAGCCCTCTGGTGACAGAGGTGAATTCGTTTGAGGAAGTATATACCGCGCTCACAGCCGAGGAAATGAAGGCAAAGACGGCGGAATTTAAAGACCGCCTAGGTAAGGGCGAGAGCCTTGATGATCTATTGCCTGAAGCTTTTGCGCTGATCCGCGAATCTTCAAAGCGCACGCTCGGCCAACGACATTTTGATGTGCAGATGCTCGGAGGCATTGCGCTCCATAAAGGAGGGATCGCAGAAATGCGCACCGGAGAAGGCAAGACCTTGGTCGCCACACTGCCTGCATACCTCAATGCTCTTTCAGGCAAAGGAGTGCACGTAGTGACAGTGAACGACTATCTCTCAAGGCGCGACGCTGTGTGGATGGGGCAGATCTATTCGTACCTCGGGCTCTCGGTCGGCGTGCTGAACCACGAGGCTTCTTTTATCTACGACCCTGCTCATGTGAACCAGCCGGAAAATGCGGATGAAAAGCGCGATGAGACCGGATCGTTCCATGTGGTCCATGAGTATCTGAGACCGGCCACCAAGCAGGAAGCGTATCGGGCTGATATTACGTACGGCACAAACAACGAATTCGGCTTTGATTACCTCAGAGACAACCTTATATATAGAAAGGAAGACCTTTCCCAAGGTGAATTTGCTTATGCCATAGTTGATGAGATCGACTCGATCCTCATTGATGAGGCTCGTACCCCTCTTATCATTTCCTCAAACACCGGAGCCGCAGGAGAGCTCTATGGGAAATTTGCTGCTGTAGCAGAGAAGATGATCCAAGATGAAGATTTTGCTGTAGATGAGAAGCTGAAATCTATCAGTCTCACTGATGCAGGGATTACCAAGGCTGAATCCATCCTCGGGCTTGAGAATATCTACACTGAAGGAGGAGTTAAGTATGTACACCATCTTGAGACGGCGGTCAGAGCCAAGGCCCTCTTTCATAAAGACGATGAGTACGTGGTGAAGGACGGGGAAGTCCTTATTGTTGATGAATTTACCGGACGCATCCAACCAGGGCGCAGGTGGTCAGAGGGTCTTCATCAGGCTATCGAAGCCAAGGAAGGTGTGAATATAAAGGAAGAGTCTCGCACCTTTGCATCTATCACATTTCAGAACTATTTTAGGATGTACAAAAAGCTTGCCGGCATGACCGGTACGGCTCAGACCTCAAAAGAAGAGTTCTACAAGGTCTATGGACTTGAGGTATATGTCATTCCAACCAACAAGTCAGTCGCCCGCATAGACCATAACGATCTTATTTTCCAAACTCAGGTAGGCAAGATGAAGGCGGTGGCCCAAAAGGTCAAGGAGTTGAATGAGAAGGGCCAGCCCGTCCTTATCGGTACGGTCTCCATAGAGAACAATGAGCTTCTCTCAAATTATCTTTCAAGCGAAGGTGTCAAACATGAGACCTTGAACGCAAAGAACGCGTCGGTCTATGAGCGCGAGGGAGAGATCATCGCCCAAGCAGGCAAGCGTGGAGCTGTGACCATCGCGACCAATATGGCCGGCCGAGGAGTGGACATCAAGCTCGGCGGAAATCCAGGAACCCCTGAATCTCAAGAAGAGATCAGATCGCTTGGAGGACTCTTTGTCCTGGGCACCGAACGACATGATGCGCGCAGGATCGACAACCAGCTACGGGGACGATCAGGCAGGCAGGGAGACCCCGGCGAGACGCAATTCTTTGTCTCTCTTGAAGATTCTCTCATGAGGATATTTGCCACTGATGCTATCAAATCAATGATGGGTAGATTTAATATCCCCGAGGATGAAGCAATCGAGAATAAACTCATCACAAATTCGCTTGAGAAGGCTCAGGAGAAGATAGAAGGGTTCAATTTTGATGCCAGAAAACACGTGCTTGAATTCGATGATGTGCTCAATTATCAAAGAACTATCATCTATAACCGCAGGAGAGGAATACTCACAGGAGGCGCGCAAGAGGTCGATGCCTATCTGCACGATGTGATCGCTTCCGTGGAACCAGAGGTAGCCTCAAAGATCGAGGCAAAGAGAACAGCCCTTGAAAAGCCAGAGATCCTCGGAGCGCTCCAGCGAGTGATCCTTCAGACTATCGACATGTTCTGGGTCGATCATTTGGAAATGATGGATTATCTGAGAAATTCGGTGAATCTCCGGGCCTATGGTCAGCGCGACCCTCTGGTCGAATACAAGAGAGAAGGGCTTCAGTATTTCAAAAATATGGAGAATTCTGTCGCACGACAAGTGGGTGATTTTTTGGCAGTTCTTGAACCTGAAGCATTTAACGGGGTCAGGGCGACGGCGATCGAGCTTGATGCAAGTGCCGTCACTGATACTTTGCGCTCTGTGCCTGGCGAGATGATCGGCAGAAATGATCCTTGCCCATGTGGAGCAGTGAACCCAGAGACGGGCAAGCCTTATAAATACAAACAGTGCGGACTTATTAATGCGCCTCATCATAAAGGGTAATGACCGAATTTCTCCGACACCTTATACTTGAGCCGGGGATATGGGGGGCCGTCGGGCTCTTTTTGGTTTCTGGTATTGATGAGATCATCGCCCCTATTCCTTCCTCGCTCATACTGGTCGGAGAACTTTTGTTCTTAAAGAATCCGATCACAATTGAGACCCTCAACCAGCTTGTGTTCTTTGTCGGATTTCCCATTGCCCTTGGCACTACCATCGGGTCGTTTGTGATCTATGGAGCAGCATATGCCGGAGGGAGGCCTGCGCTTGAAGGATTAAAGACCCGGCTACGTCTTAAAGGAGACCAGTTCGAAAAATTCGAAGGCAGGTTTCAGAACAACTGGTATGACGAGCTTTTGTTTCTATTCTTCAGAGCTGTGCCGCTTATGCCGACGATGCCCGTGACCCTTGTGGCGGGCATTATCCGCATGAAGCCGTGGAAATATGCACTGCTCACATTCATCGGCATATTTATTCGAGTGATGATAACCTTGGTGATCCTGCGAATGGGCGGAGAAGCTGTCTTCACTCATTTATTTAATCTATAATATGAACATGAAGAAACAACACATCGTATGGCTCGCCATTCTAGTTCTCTTTATCGGATTCGTTGTATGGCTTATTCGCACACCAGGAAGGCAGGTCGTTTCAAAATATGATGGGTTTGCTACCTGCCTCAAAGATAAGGGGGTAACGTTTTATGGAGCTTTCTGGTGTCCACACTGCCAGGCGCAAAAAGCCCTTTTTGGCAGCGCGCAAAAACTTTTGCCCTATGTTGAATGCTCAAATCCTGACGGCAATTCTCAGAACGAGACGTGTAATACTGCAAAGATCACAAGCTATCCGACGTGGGAATTCCCGAACGGCGAACGCTTGACGGGGGAGCAGACATTTGAAACCCTTGCCGAAAAAAGCTCTTGCGAGCTTCCCGCAGCTTAATCCTCATACCTATGGACACGCTCATTACTCCTCTTTTTTCTTATGCCACAATTATCGCCCACGCCTTGTTTGTGGTTATTATCCTTTCCTGCATTTTCTACAGATCGTGGGGCAAACCTCTGGTAGAAGCGATCGGCAGACACGCCGTTATCCTCGGATTTCTGAGCGCGCTCGCTGCAGTTCTTGGAAGTCTCTTGTACTCAGGGGTCGTCGGATATGCGCCTTGCGAATTGTGCTGGTGGCAAAGGATCTTCTTGTATCCTCAAGTCGTGCTTTTTGGCGTCGCGCTCTATAAAAAGGACGGCGGAGTATTTGCATATAGCGTTGTGCTGTCTATCTTTGCAGGAGTTATCGCTCTGTATCATTCATACATACAGCTCGGTGGAACTCGCTCGGTCCTGCCGTGTACCGCCGAAGGAGCGGCATGCGCCAAGGTATTCGTGAACGAGTTCGGATATATCACTATCCCCACTATGGCGCTCACTGTAGCTCTCGGTCTTCTTCTCATTGCCCTGTGCCGCAAGCTCTATAAAAGAATGTAATGAAAAAGACCATCGTCACACACAGCGGAATGTTCCATATTGATGATATCTTTGCCGTAGCTACGGTTCTCTTGGTCTACCCGGATGCAAAGGTGATACGGTCGCGCGACCCCAAGGTCATCGATAGCGCTGATATCGTCGTGGATGTGGGGATGGTCTATGACTCAGAAAAGCTGAGGTTCGATCACCATCAGGAAGGCGGAGCGGACGTGCGCCCCAACGGCATACCCTATGCATCATTCGGTCTGGTCTGGAGAGAATACGGGTTTAGACTCGCTCGCGAAGGCAAAGACATCATCGAAGAAAAGCTCGTCATCCCCATAGACGGACCGGACAATGGAGTGTCGATATATGAACCTAAGTTTGAAGATATTGAACCTTACACTGTACGGGATTATATATATTCATACCTCAGCTATGATGATCGTTCAGAAAGTCGATTGAACGAAGCATTTATGGTGGCCGTTGAACATGCTAAGGGAATTCTTGAGAGAGAGATTACCAAAGCAGAAGAACGCGCACTGGGCATGAAAGAAGTTCGTAAGATATATGAAAGTTCTCCAGACAAAAGAATAATTGTGCTCGGAGAGGATCTTCCTTGGGAACCTGTATTGTCTCCAATTCATGAGGTAATGTTTGTGGTATACAAAAGAAGAGAGGGTAACTGGGGAGCCAAGGGGGTACCAGTAAAGAAGTTCGGATTTGATCGAAAAAAACTTTTTCCAGCGGCATGGGTAGGAAAGTCTAAGGAAGAGTTAGCCGAAGTCTCGGGAGTGCCTGATGCGGTCTTTTGCCACAATGGACGATTCATCGCAACGGCAGATTCGAAGGAAGGAGCGATGCAGCTTGCAGAGATCGCTTTAAACTCGTAAGGTACCGGTATGTTCATAGACGAGATCACACTACATTTGAAAGCCGGCCGGGGAGGGGACGGGGTCGAGCGTTGGCTGCATGAGAAGGGCAAGGACCTGGGCGGTCCTTCGGGTGGGAACGGCGGCAAAGGCGGCAGCGTCATCGCTGTGGCAGTTCGCGATATAGGAGTTCTCGCTTCGTATAGAAAAGAAAAAATATTTGAAGCAAAGCGCGGAGAGGACGGCGCAAAGAATACATGGCATGGAGCAGACGGCGAAGATATAGAAATAAAATTTCCGATTGGATCCATCGTCACAAACCTTGAGACCGGGCATGTGTTCGAGCTTATGGAAGATGGCCAGAGGATCAAACTCTTAACCGGAGGACGAGGAGGATTGGGCAACGAACATTTTAAATCATCCACTAATACGAGACCCGAGGAAACCACTCCAGGCGTTGATGGAGAAGAGGCGGACTTTCATATTGAGGTAGAATTGGCTGTTGACTTTGGTCTTATCGGATTGCCCAATGCAGGCAAGTCCAGTCTCTTAAACGCTCTCACCAGAGCCCGTTCGAAGGTTGGAGCATTTCCTTTTACCACCTTGGAGCCTTCTTTAGGAGATATGTACGGAGTAATTCTTGGAGATATCCCCGGCCTCATCGAAGGCGCTGCAGAGGGGAAAGGCCTTGGACATAAGTTCTTAAGACATATAAAACGTACTAAAGGGTTGATACACCTTATCTCCTCTGAGGAGCAAGATCCATTAGAGACTTATAAGGTTGTACAGCGTGAGCTTGAACTGTATAACAAAGCAATTTTAAAGAAGCCAGAGATACTTCTTTTGACCAAGGTCGATATGATAGGTGAGGAAGAAAAGGAGGAGAAACTTGCCCTTCTTAGAACCATAGGCAAGGAAGTCTACCCAATGTCGGTCATAGATGATACGCTCATAAAAGCATTTCAGGATATACTTTCACGTAAGACATGAGCGGATATACTCCCACTATAGGCCTAGAGATCCACGCAGAGCTTCGTACACACACGAAGATGTTTTGTAGCTCCAAGAATGACACCGAGGAGAAGCGCCCAAATACGAACATCTGCCCCGTCTGCATGGGCTACCCAGGAACCCTTCCAGTGATAAACAAAGAAGCTGTTCGCCTTGTGCTTTCGCTCGGCGCTGCGGTCGGCGGCGAAATTTCTGATTATACGGAGTTTGATCGCAAGAATTATTTCTATCCGGATATTCCAAAAAGCTATCAGATCAGCCAATATGCATATCCCCTTATAAAAGACGGAGAGATCGCCGGAGTGAAATTGACCCGCGTGCATCTGGAAGAAGATACTGCGAAATCAACGCACGACAGCGGGGATCAGAGCCTTCTAGATTTTAATCGCGCCGGAGTTCCTCTTATGGAACTTGTGACCGAGCCGGTCATCCATGATGCAGAAGACGCAGCCCGTTTTGCCAAGGAACTTCAACTCCTGTTGGTGTATCTTGGTGCAAGCTTTGCGAATATGGAAAAAGGGGAGATGCGTGTCGAAGCGAACATCTCTGTCTCAAAGGATGCTACCTTGGGCACCAAGGTTGAAGTTAAAAACTTAAATTCCTTCAGGGCTCTGGAGAAAGCGATCCGCTACGAAGTTGATCGGCATATCGCTCTTTTGGAGAAGGGGGAGAAGGTGATGCAAGAGACCAGGGGATGGGATGAGAATAAAGAAGCTACCTTTTCTCAAAGAGCCAAGGAAGATTCCCATGATTATAGATATTTTCCTGACCCTGATCTTCCTAAATTATTCATCAGCGAGATCAAAGAATTTTCACGTGACGCCCTGCTCGCTTCACTGCCCGAACTGCCTTGGGAAAGGAGAGAGAGGTTCGAAAAGTCGTTTGGGATCAAGGCAGAGGACATCGAGATCTATGTTCGCGATGTCGAGTGGGGGAGCTACTTTGAAGAGGTGGCCGAGGTCCTAGGAGATAGTGCCTACTATCAACTTGCTTCAAACTACATCCTTTCAGACCTCCAAGAAAAGATCACAAGCGCCCATGTTGCAGAGGTCATCCGCATGGTTGGACAGGGAGATATATCATCTCGTGGAGCCAAAGATATCCTGAAGCATTTGCATGAGAGTGATGTTGATCCAAAGCAGATTGCGGAAGAAAAAGGACTTTTGCAGAAAAGCGATCAAGGCGAACTTAAAATAATTGCAGAAAAAATAATTTCAGAGAACCCTGTGGCAGTCTCAGAATACAAGAACGGGAAAATAGCCTCGCTTCAGTTTTTAGTTGGGCAAGGGATGAAAGCTTCAAAGGGAAGTGCTAACCCCGCCGTGTTGAAAGAGATATTCCAAGAGATCCTAAAATAAAAGCACCCTCTGATCAGAGGGTGCTTTTTTATTTTCTATTTTAGTCTTTAACTTCATCCTCTAGATGTCTGATCATCAGTTTCTTGATCCTTTTTTCTGCATTTGATTTGCTCGTACCACTTTCAATATCTTCAATAACGTGTTCTAGAGCAGAGAGCTTATACACTCGGTAATTATTCATGGGGTGCCTATTTGCTTTAAACTTACCAGACTTGTCCCAGTTGCGAAGAGTGAGGGGAGAAACTCCAAGGATCTCAGCCGCTTCCTTAATCGAAAAATAGACTTCTCTCATATGTATATCATTTATAAACATTAATAATCTTATATAAATATCTTATCATAATCTAGCAATACCTATTAAGGTTTATATGTTAATAACCTAAGTTTGCAAAATAACTTTCTCTGATGCCAAGAAGGGATCACTTCTAGGATATAAGGCGTATATTTCCTATTTTCAATCAATATTTGAGCAAATATTCTTCACTAAACATCTGCTGATATTTCTAAATAGTTATCCCCAAAAAAATAAATTGGAGTTAGGGAATTGTTGAGCCGAGATTTATAATTTATGTTGATGAATAAAGGTCTTTCTCTAGACGGCAAAGAATATATCTCGGCAAGCCGAGCAGCTGAGAAGCTTAACTATGCACAAGATTATATTGGTGCACTTATAAGAACTGGCAAAGTTCCTGGGCGCATGATCGGAAGGTCTTGGTACGTTGATTACGATTCTCTCGTTGCGCATAAAAAAAATCGAAAATCAAAAAAACAGAATTATTCTGTTAATGCTTCTGCCCCTGTCCCATTAA
This sequence comes from Patescibacteria group bacterium, assembly GCA_040389345.1. Lineage (GTDB taxonomy): Bacteria > Patescibacteriota > Minisyncoccia > Phycocordibacterales > Zambryskibacteraceae > JAIFWN01. The sequence continues at coordinate 3,712 of JAZKAE010000001.1, read as the reverse complement.
TTGCTTCTGTAGAGGCTCTAGAAGCTCCCAGGACGATTGTCCCTGCCAATGATGAGGTAATGCATAGCGATGCGCCCGTCTTTGCATTTCCTGTTGTAAAAAAAGACACAATTGCTTCATCTCCCAAAACCTTTTTTAGATATGAATCCGATGTAAAACCTCGGCTACCCGAGTTATTAAAACGTGAAATAGCGCCTAAGAAAAAAGGGAATTTTGTACAGCGCACTGCAGTGGCTGTGGCCATGATCACTGTGCTTGTCTCGGCAGGTATGCCATGGATGGAATATGGATTGCCTCAAGTTTCTGAAAAATTCAGCATAGGTATCGCTTCATCAATGGATTCTTTACATGGAAAGGCAAATCAGGCAGCGACCATCCTCGGGCTTTTTAAGGTAGAGATGACCCCTACTTTTCGAAGAATCCTTGGTCTCAATTCTGATCCCAAGATCCCTGTTCCGCAGGGAGGTCCGGTTGTAACTCAAGCCCAAACTGTCGATGGAGGACTCGTTGTCTTGCCTCCGTCTACAGAGGAACACAGCACGCAAGTGGCACGGATAAAAAAAGTATTTTCAGACGATGTCAGTGTGCTTTCTGACCCAAGTGGAGATTCAGGAGTGATCACTCCTGAATTCCATGCAGGAGATGACACTGAAGGCTATGCATATGTGCTCGTGCCTATTAAGTCACAAAAGAGATGATGCACCCTCTGTCTAAAAAGATCCTCATATCTTTGCTTGTGGTCGCGATGTCGACTCCAACCCTTTCATTCGCTCAAGTAAGGTCTTCTTCTATATATAAGATCCAATCCGACAGCATCAACTTTGCCGGAGGACTCGGAGCAAGTGCTACATATAAAGGAGAGTCGGCTTTGGGCGAGAGCAGTACTGGGAGGCTTGCAGGAGCAAGCTATGGACTGTTTGATGCGGGGTATCTCCATCCTGTAGCTGGGGCAGGGTCAGTCAGTCCTACACCTGCGCCCACATCCGGCGGATCGTCCCCAAACTCCTCTCATCCGATTGTGGTGAGCTCTCAGGGAGAACCGCTCTTCTATATAGTGCCAAGTGATACGAGTGCCATGGTCATCTTTAGGACAAACAATGATGTCACTGCAGGGATCTCGTGGGGCACTGGAGGATCGTATGCAGCTGGGTCTGTCACAGAAGTTGGCTATGGAACTTATCACAAATTCCTCATAAAAAATCTCACACCAAATACGACATACACGCTCCGCGCCGTCATCACAACGGATACAGGCAGATCAAACACGTATGAGAATATCGAGTTCGCCACTCTCGCACTTCCGCTTTCAAACCTCCCTTTGAACGTCACATCGTTTAGCGCCACCGCAAGGACGAACACGATCGACTTGAGGTGGACGCTTCCGAACGATTCGAACGTCGTCGCAGAACGCCTCGTCCGCTCAACATCCTTTTATCCGTCGACTCCAGAAGACGGGGAAACGATATTTAGCGAACGCATGGGAAGCTCGGAGAGCTTCGTGGACACAAAAGTAAAATCAGGCGTGACCTACTACTATGCGATCTTTACAGAAGATCTCGCAGGAAATTTCTCTTCGGGTGTTATCGATTCGGCCCGCATCTTACTTCTCGGCGAACCAGCAGCCACTTCTACTCCGCTTGATACGATCCCTGATGCAACAGATGTAGACCCTCTCATCTCAGGCCTTACCCTCGCGAATTTCACCTTTAGCCAAGATGGTGTGATCATCGATCCAAGCGATGCGATCGTCACGATCGACGGTAACAAGAACTTGAAGATATCTCTCAAGTACACAGATCTTCCCCAAGTGTTGAAGACGATCGCGGTGACGCTTGTGACCATCGACCAACATCCAAAATCATTTACCTTCATTCTTCGCGCCAATACTGCAAAGACTCGCTATGAGGCGACGATCGGATCTTTGGGTAAGACCGACAGCTATCGATTGAAGATCACGATCATTGATTTCAAGAATCAAGGATTAAAGAAGATAAACGGAGCTATGGTCGTGCATTCAGGAGATCTGGCTAACTATTCTGAGGAAGATATAAACCGCCTGCTTGCATATCTCTTGGTTATCCTGATCCTGTTCGCCATTGCTGCATACCTATTTAGAACCCGCCATGAATAGGATCATTGCTTACATTTTTACATTCCTCTTTGTCTCTTCTTTCATGATGAGCTCGGTAGCTACTGCTGCAACGTGGAACGCAAGCTTTAATCCTGAGATCAACTACCAAGGCCGACTTGTTACTCCAGCTGATACGGCAGTAGCCGATGGCCTCTATAATATGAGGTTTAATCTGTACACCGTCTCATCCGGCGGAGTGCCAATCTGGACAGAAACTCTGACCGGAGCCAATCAGGTTCAAGTGACCTCGGGCCTTTTCTCCGTCATGCTCGGCGCGCTCACGTCGCTTACGACCATAGATTTTAATCAGACACTATATCTTACGATCGAGATCGGAGGCACGGGGGCTCCAACCTGGGACGGTGAGATGACTCCTCGCAAGGTCTTGGGGGCAGTGCCTGCAGCGATGACCGCCTACACTTTGAACGGTCTTGATTCGACACAGTTCGTACGAAGCGACACGTCTTCATCGATCAATGGTAATCTCAACATCGTCGGTAATTCAACCACCACCGCAGCAACAACCACCAACTCCTTCTCAACCACAGGGGTGGTGACAAACTTTACTGCAGGCACTATCAGTGGTGCAGGTCTCACCTCATGCAACAACGCTACCTCAGCTCTGATGTGGGATGCGGGGACATTTAGCTGCCACACGATCTCAGGCTCTGGCGGAGGTACGGATGTGAATTGGTCATATTTCAATGGATCGGGGATCATGCTTGCTACCACCACGAATCAAGTGTTGATCGGCGGCTCAGCTACAACCTCGAATGCAAAACTTGAGGTCGTTGGAGGCATCCAAGTTTCTGCCTCGACTACGCTCCAAGAATTCACCTTTACGAATGCCACTGGGTCTCAAGCTACGACCTCGTCATTGTTCTTCACTAAAGCTCAAGGAGGATCGCTCATTGCAAGCGGACTTGGAACATTCCAAAACCTCCTTACTCTCGGTTCTACTACACTTCAAGACTTTACGTCGCGCAATTCTACATCGACCCAGGCAACTACGACGAACTTCTATTCAACAACCGGATCCCTCACAAATCTTTATTTCACAAATTCAAACGGAGGAACTCAAACCCTCTCTGGTCTTTTAACGGCAGCTAATATTTTGGTCACAGGCTCTTCTACTCTCCAAAATTTCACATTCACTAACTCGACCGGCACCCAAGCCACCACCTCACGCTTCGCTATCTCAAGTATCGCCTCTAAACTCCTCAAAACCGACGCCAACGGCTCAGTAATAGGAGCAGTAGCTGGTACGGACTACCAGGCTGCAGGAAACTATGCACTTCAATCAACTACCCTCACCGCAGGAGCAGGCCTGACCGGCGGAGGTGACCTCTCTACTAATAGAAGCTTTGCCATTGACTACACAGCAGGAGGCACTTGGACCGGAGCTCATATCTTCGATAACATTACGAGGTCTACTACTACGAATGCCACTACTTCAGCGTTTGCTGTGAGCTCCATTGTTTCAAAGCTTTTGAAAACTAATGCCAACGGCTCAGTAATAGGCGCAGTCGCCGGCACAGACTATGAAAATGCTCTGACCTTCTCAACCGGCCTCACTCGTTC